>NZ_JAOCDI010000099.1:0-1593 GCF_029840855.1 Pseudomonas sp. GD03862 | reverse complement strand
GCTTGGTTGAGCAACTCGACCATGAAATCGCGACGCCGCTGGAAGACTTCGCGGCTATGGGCGATGAAATCTTTCGGGCCGTCGAGGGCAGCGATTGCTGCGTGCTGCGAGATGGAACAGGCACCTGAGGTCTGCTGCCCCTGAAGCTTCTCCATCGCCTCGAGCAGCCAGCGGGGACCGGTAGCAAACCCGATTCGCCAACCCGTCATGGCATAGGCTTTCGACACGCCATTCATGGTCAACGTTCGTGCAGCCAGACGTGGTTCAACCTGGGCAAACGTGAGGAAGTCACGATTGTCGAAAATCAGGTGCTCATAGATGTCGTCAGCGAGAATCAGAACCTGCGGATGGGCCAGCAACACCTCAGCCAGAGCCTGCAGTTCGTCGCGATCGTACACAGCGCCTGTGGGATTGGACGGCGAATTCAGGATCAGCCAGCGGGTGTTCGGGCCGATGGCTTCGGCCAGTGCTTGCGGGGTCAGCTTGAAGCTCGATTCGGCGCCGCAAGCGACAATGCGCGACTCGCCACCACACAGCTCAACCATTTCTGGATAGCTGACCCAGTACGGCGCGGGGATCACAACTTCGTCGCCTTCGTTGAGGGTTGCGGCCAGGGCATTGAAGATGACTTGCTTGCCGCCGCTGCAAACCAGCGTATCCTGCCAACTGACGTCAAGACCATTCTCACGCTGGTATTTACGCGCGATGGCTTCTCGCAACGTACGAAGGCCGGCCACCTGGGTGTAACGTGTATGACCATTGCTGATTGCACTGATGGCTGCGGTACGGATGTGCTCCGGCGTATCGAAGTCAGGCTCACCCGCGCAAAGCGAAATGATCGTCGCCCCTTCTGCGCGTCGCGCAGCCACGCGGTCGATGATCTTGTAGGTTGCCGAAGGCTTGGCAGCCTCCAAGCGACGGTTCAGCGTTTCCAGGCTCACGCGTGTTCCTCCGGATGAGTAAGGCCCATCAGGTCCATGGTGGTGTGACCCTCGCGCAGCTTGGCCATGAACGCTGCTTCTTTGTCCGCACGTTTCTGGCCTTCGCGTAGCGTGCGTTCGACTGCATCCGTCGGGATGATGATCACACCGTCCTCGTCCGCGACGACCAGATCGCCGGCGCTTACTTGTGCACCGCTGAAGTCGAACGGTTTGCCTACTGAAGGCGTAGTCGCCTTGACAGTACCTTTGACCGATATACCCCGCGCGAACACCGGGAAGCCATGCGCTTCAAGCGCGGCGATGTCGCGTACGCCGCCATTGATTACCAAACCGACAATGCCTGCGGCTTCCGCCGCCACCGTGAGCACTTCACCCCAGTAGCCAGCAATGAAGTCGGCGCAATCACAGACCAGGACGCTACCGCGCGGCGCTTTTGCCACGGCCAAGTGCAAGCCCAGGTTGTCACCAGGAGAACACTGCAGCGGGTAAGCGGGGGCGGCAATGAAGGCGCCCTTCCAGACAGCGCGAATCTCGCGGTCGACTGCAGATGGCAGCCCAGAGGCCTCATACAGGGTGGAACTACCGAGGACCTTTGCAATGTTCTGATAATCGTGTGGAAGGCTCATGGCTGTTTGCTCTGCAGGGAGTGGTA
>NZ_JAOCDI010000098.1:0-1627 GCF_029840855.1 Pseudomonas sp. GD03862 | reverse complement strand
CCACAGGCATAATTGGCCCGAAACAAACGTAGGAGCGGGTTTACCCGCGAAGCGCCGCGCGGGCGGCGCTCGATCTCACAAGCGCAGAATGTCTTGAGGCGGCCACTTGGCGGCGCTCGATCTCACAGGCGCAGAATGTCTTGAGGCGGACACCTGGCGGCGCTCGATCTCACCGGCGCTGAACTCCTCAAGGCATGCACGCTGCGGCTCGACGCCCCTCCAAGGTCCTCATGCCACATCCCTCAACCGACCGCCCGTCGCCCCTACGAAAGTTCCTGTCGCTTTGTCGTCAGAAGCTGTCGCCCCACTGTAAATTTATCCGCAACGCCGGTAGAATCGATCCCTTTCCGTACAACCCCGTGGAGTGATGGCATGGCGGACGTAAAAAAGGTCGTACTGGCGTATTCCGGCGGCCTTGATACTTCGGTGATTCTCAAGTGGCTGCAGGATACCTACAACTGCGAAGTGGTGACCTTCACTGCTGACCTGGGGCAGGGCGAAGAGGTCGAACCGGCCCGTGCCAAGGCCCAGGCAATGGGCGTTAAAGAGATCTACATCGACGACCTGCGCGAAGAATTCGTGCGTGATTTCGTGTTCCCGATGTTCCGCGCCAACACCGTCTACGAAGGCGAGTACCTGCTGGGTACTTCCATCGCCCGTCCGCTGATCGCCAAGCGCCTGATCGAAATCGCCAACGAAACCGGCGCTGACGCCATTTCCCATGGCGCCACCGGCAAGGGTAACGACCAGGTGCGCTTCGAGCTGGGTGCCTATGCCCTGAAGCCAGGCGTCAAGGTCATCGCTCCATGGCGCGAGTGGGACCTGCTGTCCCGCGAAAAGCTGATGGACTACGCCGAGAAGCACGGCATCCCGATCGAGCGCCACGGCAAGAAGAAGTCGCCGTACTCGATGGACGCCAACCTGCTGCACATCTCCTATGAAGGCGGTGTCCTGGAAGATACCTGGACCGAGCACGAAGAAGACATGTGGCGCTGGAGTGTCTCGCCTGAGAACGCCCCGGACCAGGCTACCTACATCGAGTTGACCTACCGCAATGGTGACATCGTTGCCATCGACGGCGTCGAGAAATCCCCGGCCACCGTCCTGGCAGACCTGAACCGTATCGGTGGTGCCAACGGCATCGGCCGTCTGGACATCGTCGAAAACCGTTACGTCGGCATGAAGTCGCGCGGTTGCTACGAAACGCCTGGCGGTACCATCATGCTCAAGGCACACCGTGCCATCGAGTCGATCACCCTGGACCGCGAAGTCGCTCACCTGAAAGATGAGCTGATGCCAAAGTATGCCAGCCTGATCTACACCGGCTACTGGTGGAGCCCGGAGCGTCTGATGCTGCAACAGATGATCGATGCTTCGCAGGTCAACGTGAATGGTGTGGTGCGCCTGAAACTGTACAAGGGCAATGTGACCGTGGTTGGCCGCAAGTCGGACGATTCGCTGTTCGATGCCAACATCGCCACCTTTGAAGAAGATGGTGGTGCCTACAACCAGGCAGATGCTGCTGGCTTCATCAAGCTCAATGCTCTGCGTATGCGCATTGCCGCCAACAAGGGCCGTTCGCTGCTCTGATTGCTGGTGTGTGCGAAAACCCCGGCTCGGTCCGGGG
>NZ_JAOCDI010000097.1:0-1749 GCF_029840855.1 Pseudomonas sp. GD03862 | reverse complement strand
CTCGGGTAGCCGCACGGTGTCGATCGAGCTGACCACCACTGCGCGGGTGAAACCTAACTTTCTCGGGCTGCTCACCTCCGGCGGCGGTGGTGGTTTAAACGCGGGGATGCTGTGGTTCAACATCTTATCGCTCAAGACGGCCTACAACAGCCTGCAGAAGAGCGACGCACCGGAATACACCCTGGGGTTCGCTTCATCTGTTTTCGGGGTGATCGGTGCAGCGGCGGCAACAATGGTCAGCGTGCGGGCAACGCATAAGGCCGTCATGCTGAGATTAAGTGCCACAGCGCCGGGCATGGCCTTTGGCAATGGGATTATCAAGTTCTTGGGTAGCAATCTGTTTGCGCGTTTAGCCGGTTACCCGGCAATTGCATTTAGCTTGCTTTCTGATATCTCCAAAGCAAGGCGCCAGAAAGCGAACGGCAATCAAGCGGCTGCCGATTACACGTTGACTGGTGGTTTCACCATGGCTGTCGGTTCCGCTGTCGTCCTTGAAGCAGGACTTGCAATCGCGGGCGTGACATCGGTTGTGCCCTTTGCCGGATGGGCCGCAGCGGCCCTTGTCCTCGTAGGAGTAGCCATCATTGCAGGAGGCCTCTACCTGCACGCCAAGGCACATGAGCACCTTCACAGCCCAATAGAACTGTGGGCAGCACGTAGCATATTCGGTAATCGCATCAATGATGGAGAGTCGCACGCTGACATCAACTTGGACTTTGACAAAAAACTTCCTGCTTTCACCTCACTACAAACAGAAATTAAGGCTTGGCACAATGAACATTACGGACCCAAGCTACTATCCGCCGAGCAGGCCCTATCCCTCGGCATAACTAAAGTCGACACCCGATGGCATCAGAACAACCACTGGTCGCCGCCAAATTGGACAGCTATCACACATAACGAAGTAGCCACATCCCAACCAACCGTAGAATTCACAGTGCTGCTGCCTGCGTTCAGGCTAGGCGTAAGTGAATGGTCAGGAAGTTTGAGTTCCCTCCGTGACGACCAAGGAATTGACGTTTTTCCAATCAGCCCGACCGGCCACATCGTAGATGCTGGCTTAGTTCTACATTTCGAAAACACCCTAGCCAACCAAAATCATGTCTCACTTCATCTAACCTACAACGCCAATCAAGGCCTGGACGAAGATAATGAGACCCTGTCAATTTTTCGTCTGGAGCGCTGATCATGGCAACCATCTGGATATTCAATTCAGGCTCAAGTTCAGGGCATAAGCCCGCTATTGGCGGGCAACTATCAAGCTTGTCAAAAACCACCTTATGCCTGAAAAACCCCTGGGTAACAGACTCAGTCTTTATGGGAAAGCTGTACTGTGCAATGACCATTGCGCTCGTTGTCTTCACCTACCCTTACTTACTAACCAGTGAAGCCTGGAACCCATACACCTTTAGTCATACCTTTATCCTCCTTACACTAATTACACCTTTCATCTTCCTCCCATTCTTAGCCTATCGAATATATTTCATAAAACGCCTATCAAGTTTCTGCTTCAATCGGTCAACCCAAAAAATCTATTACCAACGTCTGAGTAAGGTACTAATATTCGAATGGGCCAACACCGGAGGTGGCATCTTCAAGCGCACCGAATACGGCGGCTCATCGTTCAGCACCAGCTATGCCCTCGCCTTCGCCCCCCGCCGGGAAGACGGCAGCCTGCATCAAAAAGACTGCCTCTGGGTCGACAGCAACGAACCCACCGAACCCGGCGTCAAGCATGTGGCCGAAGTG
>NZ_JAOCDI010000096.1:0-1805 GCF_029840855.1 Pseudomonas sp. GD03862 | reverse complement strand
GGCCGCCGATTGGCAGGCGCAACTGGCCGAGCACCTACGCCGTGGCCTGCCGGACTACATGGTGCCGAACCAGTGGCTGGCACTGGACAGCCTGCCGCTGTCGCCCAATGGCAAGCTCGACCGCAAGGCATTGCCCGCCGTGGATGCCGCGCAATCGCAGCGTGCCTATGTGGCGCCGCAGAGTGAACTGGAACAACAGGTCGCGGCGATCTGGGCGCAGGTCCTCGGGCTTGAACGAGTCGGCCTGACTGACAACTTCTTCGAACTGGGCGGGCATTCCCTGCTGGTGATCAATATCGTGTCGCGTATTCAACTCGAACTGGGGCTGAAGCTGGTCCCGCAACTGCTGTTCCAATACCCGGTGCTTGGTGCTCTGGTGGCGCAACTGCAAGCCACCGGCGCACAGGTGCAGGATTCGACCCTGAGCCGTCTGGAAGACCTGCTCGACGACATGGAGGGGCTGTGATGGACAGCACCGTTGCCGCGCGGATCGCTCGCCGCTTCATCACCTTGCCACTGGACAAGCGTGCCCTGTACCTGGAGAAGATGCTGGCCGAGGGCGTGTCCCCGGCCAACCTGCCGATCCCCGAGGTGCAGTCGGCCTTCGAGCAACTGCCGCTGTCCTTCGCCCAGGAGCGCCAGTGGTTCCTCTGGCAGCTGGAGCCGCACAGCAGTGCCTATCACATCCCCATGGCCCTGCGTCTGCGCGGCCGGCTGGATCGCCAGGCGCTGCAAGGTGCCTTCGAGCGGTTGGTGGAGCGGCATCAGACGCTGCGCACCCGTTTCGTCTTCGACCAGACGCGCCCATTGCAGGTGATCGACCCCGTGGCCGGGTTGGCCATCGCCCATGAGGTGGTCGGGCCGCTGGACCTGGCACAACTGGAGGCCCGGGTGGCCGAGGAAACCCGTCAGCCGTTCGACCTCGAGGCGGGGCCGCTGCTGCGGGTCCGTCTGCTGGAGCTGGCGCCCGACGACCAGGTGCTGGTGCTGACTCAGCACCATATCGTTTCCGATGGCGTGTCGATGCAGGTGATGGTCGGCGAGCTGATCGCCCTGTATGCCGGCTTGAGCCTCGGCCAGGCGCCGACCCTGGCGCCGCTGCCGATCCAGTATGCCGACTATGCCCTGTGGCAGCGCCACTGGATGGAGGCGGGCGAGCGTGATCGCCAGCTGGCCTACTGGACCGAGCGCCTGGGCGCGCAGCAACCGGTGCTGGAACTGCCGCTGGATCACTCGCGGCCGGCGCAGCCCAGCTACCGTGGCGCGCGTTGCAACCTGCAACTGCCGGCGGCCTTGAGTCATGACCTGCAAGCCCTGGCCCGGGCCGAGGGTGGCACCTTGTTCATGCTGCTGCTGGCGGCATTCCACGCGTTGTTGCACCGCTACAGCGGCCAGGACGATATCCGCATCGGGGTGCCCAGCGCCAACCGCAACCGGGTCGAGACCGAAGGGCTGATCGGTTATTTCGTCAACACTCAGGTGATTCGTGCCCAGGTCGCTGGCGAGCAGCCCTTCGTCGAATTGTTGCGCCAGGTGCGCCAGCACGCGTTGGATGCCCAGGCCTATCAGGAGCTGCCGTTCGAGCAACTGGTCGAGGCCCTGGCGCCGGAGCGCACCCTGGGGCTCAATCCGCTGTTCCAGGTGATGTTCAACCATCAAGCGGCCGGCCGTGGCGGGGCGACCAGCGCGCGCCTGGGCGACCTGCAGATCGAAGGCGTGGACAGTGTTACCGAAGTGGCTCAACTGGACCTGACCCTGGAGACCCGCGAATCGCCAGAGGGATTGGAGGCGTCGTTCATCTATGC
>NZ_JAOCDI010000095.1:0-1921 GCF_029840855.1 Pseudomonas sp. GD03862 | reverse complement strand
TGGTGCGCCAGGCATGGCGCGTTGCGCGATAGCGCAACCAGCTTGGCTGTGGTGGCCTCGTTGGTGACTTGGGGGTGAAAGTCCTCTACACACCCGGCAAGGGGAAGTGTTAGCCAGAGGCAAGGGTGTCGTGGGCGACTACGAATCTGAAGGAAGCCCGAGGCAAAATGCTGGCCTGACGAACAGGAAGCGGATCAGGCGGCGCAGCGGGGCAAGACGGCCATAATCGTCAAAGCCCAATACTTGCACGGAACGCTGCGACGTAAATCCGACAGGCATAAGCAGGAAGGTCACGCGAATTACCCTGGGAGATCTGTACGCTTGCCTTGGTGCTACCGAGCGTCGAGAGGCGACGGGATGAGCGTGCAGAAGTCAGCCGAGGCCGTAGTAAGTGGCGGTTAACCGCGTCACCAAGGGCCGAACAGGTTATGCCGCCAGTAGGCGTCACTGTCTCGTTGGTAGCCGCAATGCAGAAATTTCCTAAAACGGAATCTGTCACTCCGAATCCCGGCCAGAAGCCGAGGATGATGCCTGACAGCGCAAAGGTATCGACGGCGTCATCGGCGTGGACGAACGCAGAGCCGGACACGCTGATGGAGCGGGTGCTCGCACCGGCCAACCTCAGACGTGCGTATAAGCGCGTAGTCAGCAATAAGGGAGCGCCGGGTGCCGATGGCATGACGGTCGCCGACCTTGCAGGCTATGTGAATCAGTATTGGCCAATCCTCAAAGGCAGATTGCTGGCCGGTGAATACCATCCCCAAGCCGTACGTGCGGTTGAAATTCCCAAGCCGCAGGGCGGCACGCGGCAACTGGGAATTCCCACCGTCGTGGATCGCCTGATCCAGCAGGCATTGCTGCAACAACTCACGCCATTCTTCGATCCTCTGTTCTCGGATTTCAGCTACGGCTTCCGTCCGGGCAGGAGCGCGCATCAAGCTGTCGAGATGGCCCGTGCCCATGTGGCATCGGGGCACCGGTGGTGCGTGGAAGTCGATCTGGAGAAGTTCTTTGATCGGGTCAACCACGACATCCTCATGGCCTGTATCGAGCGCCGGGTCAAAGATAAGTGCGTACTTAGGCTTATCCGTCGCTACCTTGAAGCGGGAGTCATGTCAGGCGGTGTCGTCAGTCCACGGCAGGAAGGGACGCCGCAAGGCGGCCCGCTCTCGCCGCTGCTGTCGAATATCCTGCTCGATGAATTTGACCGCGAACTGGAGCGGCGGGGCCATCGCTTCGTGCGCTATGCCGATGACGCGAACATTTATGTGCGCAGTCCTCGGGCTGGCGAACGGGTACTGGCTAGTGTCGAGCGCTTCCTGAGTCAACGTTTGAAACTGACGGTGAATCAGAAGAAGAGTCGAGTCGCGAGAGCCTGGAAGTGTGATTACTTGGGTTATGGGATGAGCTGGCATCAGCAGCCAAGGTTGCGGGTGGCAACGGTGAGCCTGAGTCGCCTGCGCGACCGGCTCGCAGAGCTGCTATGCGGCGCACGGGGCCGCAAGATGGCAAACACCATCGAGCGGATAAACCCCGTACTACGAGGTTGGGCGGGTTACTTCAAGCTCAGCCAGAGCAAGCGGCCACTTGAGGAGCTGGATGGCTGGATCAGGCACAAACTCCGCTGTGCCATTTGGCGCCAATGGAAACAGCCCTCTACGAGGGCGCGCAACCTGATGCGTCTGGGCTTAAGCGAGGAGCGTGCCTGTAAATCGGCCTATAACGGCCGAGGCCCATGGTGGAACTCGGGGGCGCCACATATGAATCAGGCGCTGCCGAAGAAACTATGGGACCGACTCGGACTGGTCTCGATACTGGATACGATCAACCGGCTTAGCCGCATAGCTTGAACCGCCGTGTACGGAACCGTACGCACGGTGGTGTGAGAGGACGGCGGGTGTGAGCCCGCCTCCTACTCAAT
>NZ_JAOCDI010000094.1:0-2894 GCF_029840855.1 Pseudomonas sp. GD03862 | reverse complement strand
TCTGCGCGGTCCCTTGTGTGGGCCTTGCTCAATTTCTAAAAGCTGGCGCGATCCCTGTGGGAGCGGGCTTGCCCGCGAACACGGGCGAAGCCCGTGGCCCTCAGCCCAGTACCACTTCCAACACCCGGATAACGTCCGGCTGCGGGTAATGCCACCTTACTTGCACATCCCAGAACTTCACCCCGTACACCCGCTCGGCCGGTGGTATCTGGTAGGCCGGCCGTGGGTCCTGCGCCAGGCATTGCTCGATCAGCTCCACCAGCGGCTCGCTCAGACGCTGCGCATGCTCGCGGGCCTGGAGCAAGGCGTTGTCGGCCCACTGCACGGCAATTGCCACCGGCGCTGCGTTGGCCATCTGGTTGCTGGCGCCAGCGATGCTGTCGGCATAGGGCACATACGGCTTGATGTCCAGCACCGGCGTGCCGTCGAGCAGGTCGATCCCGGACAGCAGCAGGCGCCCGGGCTCCACGCCCTCCAGGCGTACCACCGACTGGCCGATGCCGTTGGGCCGGTGGGTGGCGCGGGTGGCGAACACCCCCATGCTCTTGTTGCCGCCCAGACGCGGAGGCCGCACTTTCAGACGCGGCTTTTCTTCCAGGGCCTGGTGGAACAGGAACAGCAGCCAGACATGGCTGACCTGCTCCAGGCCTTCGACCGCGTCACCTTGATCGAACGGCGGCAACAGTTCGAGTACGCCACGGGCGGCAGGCGCCAGCTGCGGCTGGCGCGGAATGGCGAACTTTTCCTTGAAACAGGAGTGGACGATGCCGACCGGGACAACCGTATGCTGCATGGCCACTCAGCCGCGCACGCGCAGGGTCAGGCCCTTGAGGAAGTTGCGCATCAACTGGTCGCCACACGGGCGGTAGTTGTCGTGGCCAGCCTTGCGGAACAGCGCGCTGAGCTCCGGTTTGCTGACCGGGAAGTTGACCGACTTGAGAATCGCGTGCAGGTCGTCTTCCTTGAGCTCAAAGGCCACACGCAGCTTCTTGAGGATCAGGTTGTTGGTTACCGGCAGCTCGATCGGCTGCTGCGGGCGGCTCTCGTCTTTGCCTCGGCGGTAGATCACCAGGCCGTCAAGGAAGTGCGCCATCACCCGTTCCGGGCAGCGCACGAAGCCTTCCTCTTCTTCTTTTTTCAGGTAGGTGGCCAGCACCAGAGGATGCACTTCGAGGCCAGAGAGCCCGATGATTTCGGCCATCTTGGCGTCGTTCACCTTGAGCATGTAGCGCAGGCTGCGCAGGACGTCGTTGTGGTTCATTGCAGCAGAATCCTGTTCAGGTGCCGCGCGTTCCAGCGCGGCGTATTGCTTAGAAACGTTCGGAGGTAGCCAGGTAACGCCATTGGCCCAAGGGCAGCTTGCCCATCGACACACCGCCCAGGCGAATGCGTCGCATGCCTAAAAGCTCCAGGCGCAGGTAGGCGCATAGCTCGGAAATCTGCCCTGGTTGTGGGTTCTTCAACACCATGCGCAGGTGTGTCTCGTTCTGCCAGCTGGCCTTGGCCTTGGGCAACTCGCGGTCATTGCGCATGGCCCCACGCGCCAGGCGTTCCAGCGCCTGGGGGGTGGTTTCGCCGCGCACTTCAATGATGAACTCCTGCTCCAGGCGACGCAGGTCGGCCTCGATCTTGCGGGATACCCGCCAGTCCTGGGTAAACACCTGCAGGCCGCTGGCGCCACGCTCCAGCGGTGCCACGCAGGCCTGCCGGGCAAAATGCCCGTGCAGGGCGCGCACGCCTTCGCGGTGGGCCTCGCTAAGGCTGCCCATGTTCATGCTGGCGCGGGCGTCTTCACTGTCCATGCCGGCTGGCTGGTTCAGCAGCAGGGTCACTGGCTCCAGGGTTTCGGCACGGGCACCTGGCAGCAGCTCGACGCGCTGCTGCTCGACCTTGAACTGCGGCTGCTCGACCACCACGCCATCGACCGTTACCCAGCCTCCTTCAATGTACTGCTCGGCCTCGCGGCGGGAGCAGCCGAGCTGCTCGATGAGGCGTTTGGACAGGCGGACGGGTTCGGACATGGGGCAATTCGCAAGGCAGGGAAAGGCCTCCATTGTACCTGCCTGCAAGCGGTAGATGATGGGAATCTGTGTCAGATGCGCCATTTTGGACACATAGCGCGGCACATTCAGGCGCCGCCTCAAGGCACTGTGCGCATCAGCCTCATGTGCAGCAGAGGATAGGGCTGGCCCAGGCCGTCGGTTTCCGAACGGCCGATGACCTCGAAACCTTCATGCAGGTAGAAGCCCAGCGCTTTCGGGTTCTGCTCGTTGACGTCAAGGTACTCGGCATTCAGCTCACTGATGGCATAGCGCAGCAGGCGCTTGCCTACCCCTTGGCCGCGGTAGCCAGGTGAGACGAACAGCATGTCCACCCGCCCGTTGGCGACACCGGCGAAGCCACAGATGCGCTGGCGGTCCTTGCAGCAGATCAGCATCACTGCGTCGAGGTAGCGGCGCAGCACATGTTCGCGCAGTAGCAGGATATAGCCCTCTGGCAGAAAGTCGTGGGTGGCGCGTACTGAATCCTCCCACACCTGTACCAGCTCGCTGTAGTCGCACAAGCGCGGGGTTTGCAGCGTCAGTAGCGCAGCCATGCCGGTGTTCCTCTGGGGCGATAGGGAAAACATAGCAGGCCAACCACCGGTCGGCTGGTTCGCTTGGCGCTTGAGACTTGGGGAGTGACGGTCTATTAATTAAGCGTGGGAAAAAATCCCACGTAAGTATAAGTTCAATCTGAAGCAAGATTACTGACTGATTTGGCGTTCTCGTGGCGAAGACCTGGAGACGGACTATGCAAATCCACCTGCTTTTCAAGAAGGCTTTACTCGCGGCTGCTGTAGCTGGCGTGTTGTCGATGTCCATTGCCTTGATCCCTGACTCGATTTCTCATGG
>NZ_JAOCDI010000093.1:0-3028 GCF_029840855.1 Pseudomonas sp. GD03862 | reverse complement strand
GTCGAGGCGGACACCTGGCGGCGCTCGATCTCATAGACGCTGAAAATGTTGTGACGAACCCCTGGCGGCCTTGATGCGAGCCCATGACATGCACCGACCAGATCTCAGGGCGCCTTCGCCCCCGGGACGCCCGAGGCAGGTGCAACACCCGGCGCCGCTTGCTCAACCGGCTTTTCCACCGCTTTCTCAACCACCGCCACCCGATCCAGCTCGATATTCACCCGCCGATTACGCGCCCGATTCGACGCACTGTTGTTCTTCGCGAGCGGATAACGCTCGCCATGGAAGCGCACAGTGATCTGCTCTTCCGGCACACCGTTAGCCTTGAAATAATCGGCCACGGCCAATGCGCGGCGGCGTGACAGGTCGCGGTTGGCCAGGCGGTTGCCACTGTTGTCGGAATGCCCATTGAGCTCGACATGGTTCACCGTCGGGTCGGCTTTCATGTAATCGAGGATCACATCCAGCCGCGCCTTGGCTGCTGCATCCAGCTCGATACCGCCCCCGGGGAAACCCACCTGGGTCTGGCGCACCTGGTCGTAGTTCATCGGCAACAGCTTGCCCGCACAGACCTGATAGTCATTGTAGGCCTTGGCGAAGCTGACCGGCAGCACACGCACCTCCATCGGCCTGCCCGCCTCACCGGTGTAGTTGCGCACGACTGTGCTACGCCCGTCGAGCAAACCGTTGATCAGCCGGCTGGCCTGCCCTTGGGAGGAGCTGAACAGCACGCCACTGCGGGCCATTCGCACATTGCCCAGGTTGATATCGCCACGCCCAGGTTGCCACGGCGCTGCCGCAGCCAGCAGGCTGGCGGTGCCGGCACCCAGTACGTTGCTGTCCGACCGCAGCTGGAACACCGGCTGCTCGCCTGCCCGACGCACGAACGTACCGCTGCCGAAACCTTCGATCGGCTGGCTCAGACGGCACTCGAACTGGTCACCCTCGACCTTCCAGGCAATGTTCTCCATGCGCGTCTGGAAAGTCAGTGCGCCGGCCGGCAGGCTGGCGAACAGGGTCAACAGGGCTAGGTAACGCTGGCGCACGGGCGGCTCCACAAATTCTGACGGCTTACCAGCAGGCTATCGGACGCTGTCCGGAAAACTTGATAGCCGTGCTCGCCCCGGGGTTTTCCGGTAGGATTGGGGCTTGAGTTCGACCCGCCTGGAATCCCCAATGTCCGATCGCCTGACCCTCCTGCGCCCCGACGACTGGCACATCCATCTGCGCGATGGTGCCGTCCTGCCCCACACCGTTGGCGACGTGGCGCGTACCTTCGCCCGTGCCATCATCATGCCCAACCTCGTGCCGCCGGTGCGCAATGCCACCGAGGCCGGCGCCTACCGTGAGCGCATTCTGGCTGCCCGCCCGGCCGGCAGCCGCTTCGAGCCGCTGATGGTGCTGTACCTCACCGACAACATCAGCCCCGAGGACATCCGCGCGGCCAAGGCCAGCGGTTTCGTGTACGCCGCCAAGTTGTACCCGGCCGGCGCCACCACCAACTCCGATTCGGGCGTGACCAGCATCGACAACATCTTCCCGGCCATAGAGGCAATGGCGGAAGTGGGCATGCCGCTGCTGGTGCATGGCGAAGTGACCCGCAGCGAGATCGACGTGTTCGACCGCGAGAAGCGCTTCATCGACGAGCACATGCGCCGTGTGGTCGAGCGCTTCCCGACGCTGAAAGTGGTGTTCGAACACATCACCACCAGCGATGCCGCGCAGTTCGTCACCGAGGCCCCGGCCAACGTGGGTGCGACCATCACCGCCCAGCACCTGCTGTACAACCGCAACCACATGCTGGTTGGCGGCATTCGCCCGCACTTTTACTGCCTGCCGATCCTCAAGCGCAACACCCACCAGGTGGCCTTGCTGGACGCAGCCACCAGCGGCAATCCGAAGTTCTTCCTCGGCACCGACTCGGCACCTCATGCCCGTCACGCCAAGGAAGCAGCCTGTGGTTGCGCGGGTTGCTACACCGCTTATGCGGCCATCGAGATGTACGCCGAAGCGTTCGAGCAGCGTAACGCGCTGGACAAGCTGGAAGGCTTCGCCAGCCTGCACGGCCCGGCCTTCTATGGCCTGCCGGCGAACACCGACACCATTACCCTGGTCCGCGAAGAATGGACCGCTCCGGAAAGCCTGCCATTTGGCGAGCAAACCGTAGTCCCGCTGCGCGCTGGCGAAAAACTGCGCTGGCGCCTGCTGGAGAAAAACGCGTGAGCGAAGACCTTTACGAAGACGACCTGGAAACCCAAGGCAGCAGCGGTCCTCGCCACCCGATGGCCGAGCGCTTCCGCGGCTATCTGCCGGTCGTGGTGGATGTTGAAACCGGTGGTTTCAACAGCGCTACCGATGCATTGCTGGAAATTGCCGCCGTCACCATTGGCATGGACGAGAAAGGTTTCCTGTTCCCCGAACATACCTACTTCCACCGAGTGGAGCCGTTCGAGGGCGCCAACATCGAGCCGGCCGCACTTGAGTTCACCGGGATCAAGCTGGACCACCCGCTGCGCATGGCGGTCAGCGAGGAAAGCGCGATGACCGACATCTTCCGCGGCGTGCGCAAGGCACTCAAGGCCAACGGCTGCAAGCGGGCGATTCTGGTCGGCCACAACAGCAGCTTCGACCTGGGTTTCCTCAATGCAGCAGTGGCGCGCAATGACCTGAAGCGCAACCCGTTCCACCCGTTCTCCAGCTTCGACACCGCCACCCTGGCGGGCCTGGCGTATGGCCAGACCGTGCTGGCGCGGGCCTGCCAAAGCGCCGACATCGACTTCGACGGGCGTGAGGCGCACTCGGCACGTTATGACACCGAGAAAACCGCTGAGCTGTTCTGCGGCATCGTCAACCGCTGGAAAGAAATGGGCGGCTGGCGCGATTTCAACGATTGATCTGCTAAAGGCATTCGCGGGCACGCCCGCTCCCACAGGTTCACCTTTGCCTTCAGGCATGCAGAGAATCTGTGGGAGCGGGCGCGCCAGCGAAGAGGCCGGCACAGGAAGGCAAAAAAAACCGGCCACGAAGG
>NZ_JAOCDI010000092.1:0-3366 GCF_029840855.1 Pseudomonas sp. GD03862 | reverse complement strand
CTTTTGTCAGATCGTTCTTTAAAAATTCGGATATGTGATAGATATAGACTGAACACCAGTTTCACTGCTGGTGGATCAGGCTAAGGTAAAATTTGTGAGTTCTGCTCGAAAGAGCAACGTACGAATTTTCGGCGAATGTCGTCTTCACAGTATAACCAGATTGCTTGGGGTTATATGGTCAAGTGAAGAAGCGCATACGGTGGATGCCTTGGCAGTCAGAGGCGATGAAAGACGTGGTAGCCTGCGATAAGCTTTGGGGAGTCGGCAAACAGACTGTGATCCAGAGATCTCTGAATGGGGGAACCCAGCCAGCACAAGCTGGTTATCTTGTACTGAATACATAGGTGCAAGAGGCGAACCAGGGGAACTGAAACATCTAAGTACCCTGAGGAAAAGAAATCAACCGAGATTCCCTTAGTAGTGGCGAGCGAACGGGGACCAGCCCTTAAGTTGATTTGAGATTAGTGGAACGCTCTGGAAAGTGCGGCCATAGTGGGTGATAGCCCCGTACACGAAAATCTCTTATCAATGAAATCGAGTAGGACGGAGCACGAGAAACTTTGTCTGAATATGGGGGGACCATCCTCCAAGGCTAAATACTACTGACTGACCGATAGTGAACCAGTACCGTGAGGGAAAGGCGAAAAGAACCCCGGAGAGGGGAGTGAAATAGAACCTGAAACCGTATGCGTACAAGCAGTGGGAGCCTACTTTGTTAGGTGACTGCGTACCTTTTGTATAATGGGTCAGCGACTTATATTCAGTGGCGAGCTTAACCGAATAGGGGAGGCGTAGCGAAAGCGAGTCTTAATAGGGCGTTTAGTCGCTGGGTATAGACCCGAAACCGGGCGATCTATCCATGGGCAGGTTGAAGGTTAGGTAACACTGACTGGAGGACCGAACCGACTACCGTTGAAAAGTTAGCGGATGACCTGTGGATCGGAGTGAAAGGCTAATCAAGCTCGGAGATAGCTGGTTCTCCTCGAAAGCTATTTAGGTAGCGCCTCATGTATCACTGTAGGGGGTAGAGCACTGTTTCGGCTAGGGGGTCATCCCGACTTACCAAACCGATGCAAACTCCGAATACCTACAAGTGCCGAGCATGGGAGACACACGGCGGGTGCTAACGTCCGTCGTGAAAAGGGAAACAACCCAGACCGTCAGCTAAGGTCCCAAAGTCATGGTTAAGTGGGAAACGATGTGGGAAGGCTTAGACAGCTAGGAGGTTGGCTTAGAAGCAGCCACCCTTTAAAGAAAGCGTAATAGCTCACTAGTCGAGTCGGCCTGCGCGGAAGATGTAACGGGGCTCAAACCATGCACCGAAGCTACGGGTATCATCTTACGATGATGCGGTAGAGGAGCGTTCTGTAAGCCTGTGAAGGTGAGTTGAGAAGCTTGCTGGAGGTATCAGAAGTGCGAATGCTGACATGAGTAACGACAATGCGAGTGAAAAACTCGCACGCCGAAAGACCAAGGTTTCCTGCGCAACGTTAATCGACGCAGGGTTAGTCGGTCCCTAAGGCGAGGCTGAAAAGCGTAGTCGATGGAAAACAGGTTAATATTCCTGTACTTCCAGTTATTGCGATGGAGGGACGGAGAAGGTTAGGCCAGCCTGGCGTTGGTTGTCCAGGTTTAAGGTGGTAGGCTGAAATCTTAGGCAAATCCGGGATTTCAAGGCCGAGAGCTGATGACGAGTTGCCTTTAGGCGACGAAGTGGTTGATACCATGCTTCCAAGAAAAGCTCCTAAGCTTCAGATAACTGGGAACCGTACCCCAAACCGACACAGGTGGTTAGGTAGAGAATACCAAGGCGCTTGAGAGAACTCGGGTGAAGGAACTAGGCAAAATGGCACCGTAACTTCGGGAGAAGGTGCGCCGGCGAGGGTGAAGGACTTGCTCCGTAAGCCCATGCCGGTCGAAGATACCAGGCCGCTGCGACTGTTTATTAAAAACACAGCACTCTGCAAACACGAAAGTGGACGTATAGGGTGTGACGCCTGCCCGGTGCCGGAAGGTTAATTGATGGGGTTAGCGCAAGCGAAGCTCTTGATCGAAGCCCCGGTAAACGGCGGCCGTAACTATAACGGTCCTAAGGTAGCGAAATTCCTTGTCGGGTAAGTTCCGACCTGCACGAATGGCGTAACGATGGCGGCGCTGTCTCCACCCGAGACTCAGTGAAATTGAAATCGCTGTGAAGATGCAGTGTATCCGCGGCTAGACGGAAAGACCCCGTGAACCTTTACTATAGCTTTGCACTGGACTTTGAATTTGCTTGTGTAGGATAGGTGGGAGGCTTTGAAGTGGGGACGCCAGTTCTCATGGAGCCATCCTTGAAATACCACCCTGGCAACTTTGAGGTTCTAACTCAGGTCCGTTATCCGGATCGAGGACAGTGTATGGTGGGTAGTTTGACTGGGGCGGTCTCCTCCCAAAGAGTAACGGAGGAGTACGAAGGTGCGCTCAGACCGGTCGGAAATCGGTCGTAGAGTATAAAGGCAAAAGCGCGCTTGACTGCGAGACAAACACGTCGAGCAGGTACGAAAGTAGGTCTTAGTGATCCGGTGGTTCTGTATGGAAGGGCCATCGCTCAACGGATAAAAGGTACTCCGGGGATAACAGGCTGATACCGCCCAAGAGTTCATATCGACGGCGGTGTTTGGCACCTCGATGTCGGCTCATCACATCCTGGGGCTGAAGCCGGTCCCAAGGGTATGGCTGTTCGCCATTTAAAGTGGTACGCGAGCTGGGTTTAGAACGTCGTGAGACAGTTCGGTCCCTATCTGCCGTGGACGTTTGAGATTTGAGAGGGGCTGCTCCTAGTACGAGAGGACCGGAGTGGACGAACCTCTGGTGTTCCGGTTGTCACGCCAGTGGCATTGCCGGGTAGCTATGTTCGGAAGAGATAACCGCTGAAAGCATCTAAGCGGGAAACTTGCCTCAAGATGAGATCTCACTGGGATCTTGAATCCCCTAAAGGGCCGTCGAAGACTACGACGTTGATAGGTTGGGTGTGTAAGCGCTGTGAGGCGTTGAGCTAACCAATACTAATTGCCCGTGAGGCTTGACCATATAACACCCAAGCAATTTGCTGACGCAGATTGCGGTGGTGAAGACGAAAGACCCGAAAATTCGTAAGACCACAAATATCGCATATCCGGATTCGCTGGGCTGTCCATCTGGACATTCTGGCAACAGAATTTCTTGACGACCATAGAGCATTGGAACCACCTGATCCCATCCCGAACTCAGTAGTGAAACGATGCATCGCCGATGGTAGTGTGGGGTTTCCCCATGTGAGAGTAGGTCATCGTCAAGATTCATTTCGCAAAACCCCTATCTGCGCATGCAGGTAGGGGTTTTGTCTTT
>NZ_JAOCDI010000091.1:0-3867 GCF_029840855.1 Pseudomonas sp. GD03862 | reverse complement strand
CCCCGCCTTCCAGCCTCCCCTGCCGCAACCACTGCAAGGCCACCGGCCACAGGCTTTCGCGAAACCGGTCATGGAAAAACGCGAAATGGCCAATTTCCTCGGCCGAGATATCCACAGGTGCAATGCGCAGGTGCTTTCGCTCGGCCCCCTGTAGATAACCCAACAAACGCTCGGTCGCCGCCACGGTCCCGAAAGGGTCGTCCGTCAGACTGATGGCCAGCGTCGTCGCACGCACCTGGGCGAACGGTAGCGCCGCCAACGCCCGCCCGCTGGGGCGGTGCTCATAACGTGGGGTACGCGTGCTCCAGTCGTGCACCACGCCGGACGGCGTGTCTTCCAGCCAACCCAGGCGCTTGCCGGGAAAATAGCCGAATACCCGGGTCAGCAGCGGCATGACCACATGCCACTTGCCGAACAGCTGCCAGCGCTGGTTGGCCGCGTAGTCGCGCCAGTAGGCGAACTGCGCGCCAACCATCACGACCCGACGGATCAGGCCAGCCGACGGTGCCAGGCCTACTGCACAACCGCCGAAACTGTGCCCCACCACGTCCACCGGCTGACCTGGAAAATGCGCTGCCGCATGCGCCAGCATGGCTTCGAAATCCAGCCGGCCCCAGTCGCTCCAGGAGGCCTGGAAACCACGCAGCGACGCCGGCCGGGATTCGCCGATGCCACGGTAGTCGTAGGTCAGCACATCGCAGCCGTGGGCGAACAGGTAGTCGGCAAAGCGGGCGTAATAGCGGCAGCGTACCGAAGTGGCAGCGTTGATGATCACCAGCGGGCGCTGGGGGGCAGGTTGGGCGTGACGCCAGCAGAAGCCGCCGAGGCGGTAGCCGTCGGCCGCGGGGTGGCGAAATGGGGTAGCAGGTTGGGTGAGGCTACTCATGGCGCATTCCCTGTCGTTGTGCGCCAAAACTAGCAAATATTTTGTAGCCTGTACCGGCCTCTTCGCGGGTGAACCCGCGAAGAGGCCAGTGCAGGCTGATCCGATTACAGCTCGACGCAGTCGAACTTCACATCGGTGGCCACGTCTTCGTCGTAGTTGACGTCAGCGCGCTCGAAACCGAACAGGTTGAGGAACTGCTTCTTGTAACCGGCATAGTCGGTCAGCTCGAACAGGTTCTCGGTGGTCACCTGTGGCCACAGGGCCTTGCAGGCGTTTTGCACGTCGTCACGCAGTTCCCAGTCGTCCAGGCGCAGGCGCCCTTTCTCGTCGACCTCTGCCGGCGCACCGTCGGTACGGTACATACGGTCGCGGTACATGCGGTCGAGCTGGTCCTGGGTGCCTTCGTGAACACCTTTCTCCTGCATGATCTTGAAGACCATCGACAGGTACAGTGGCATCACCGGGATGGCCGAGCTGGCCTGGGTAACCACCGACTTGAGCACCGCCACATTGGCGCCGCCTTTCACTTCACCGGCCAGCTTCTGGTTCAGACGCAGGGCGGTTTCGTCCAGGTCCTGCTTGGCCTGGCCCAGTGCACCGTGCCAGTAGATCGGCCAGGTGATATCGCTGCCGATATAGCTGAAGGCCACGGTGCGAGCGCCTTCGGCCAGTACATTGGCGCCAGCCAGCGCATCGATCCACAGCTGCCAGTCCTGGCCACCCATGACGGTGACGGTGTCGGCAATTTCCTGCTCGGTGGCCGGCTCGATGCTGGCCTCGATGATGGTGTCCTTGTTGGTGTCGATGGCGGTCGACTTGTATGGCTGGCCGATCGGCTTGAGTGCCGAGCGAATGACTTCACCGGTCTGCGGCAGCTTGCGCACGGGCGAAGCCAGCGAGTAGATGACCAGGTCGACCTTGCCACCCATTTCGTTCTTGATCAGCTCGATGACCTTGGCGCGGGCTTCGTCGGAGAAGGCGTCACCGTTGATCGACTTGCTGTACAGGCCCTCGGCCTTGGCGAACTTGTCGAAGGCGGCAGCGTTGTACCAGCCAGCAGTGCCGGCCTTGGTCTCGGTGCCTGGTTTTTCGAAGAACACGCCCAGGGTGTCGGCCTTGAAGCCGAAGGCCGCCGTGATGCGGGCAGCCAGGCCGTAGCCGCTGGAAGCACCGATGACCAGGACCTTCTTCGGGCCATCCTCGCGTACGCCCAGCTTGCGGGTGGCTTCGATCTGGTCACGGACGTTGAGCTCGCAGCCCTTCGGGTGAGTCGTGGTGCAGATGAAACCGCGAACCTTAGGATGAATGATGGCCAATGTCTGTACCTCGTCAGGTTTATGCCGGGGAAGCGCCGCTTGGGGCGATTCCGATTGATCAGAGGGTGAGACTACCCCCGCAGGTTATCCGACACATATTACGGGGTGATCAGAGGGATGCAAAACCAGAGTTCTTATGTGCAGGAGGCTCACAGCTGCACGGAATCCAGATTGGCTGGTTAGAACCTTCGCCACCCATTGATTTGTTTTTCACATCAATCCGAAAGAAAAACAAACTTAACAAATAAGCCGAACCCGCCGATGCTGGCGGCACTACGCCCATTGCACGGAGAACAACAACATGAACGACGTGGTGATCGTCGCCGCAACCCGTACCGCCATCGGCAGCTTCCAGGGCGCCCTGGCCACAGTGCCTGCAGTTGACCTCGGCGCCGCCGTGATCAAGCAACTGCTGAAACAAACCGGGCTGGACCCGGCGCAGGTCGATGAAGTCATCCTCGGCCAAGTGCTCACTGCCGGTGCCGGTCAGAACCCGGCACGCCAGGCGGCGATCAAGGCTGGCCTGCCCTTCAGCGTACCGGCCCTGACCCTGAACAAGGTCTGCGGCTCGGGCCTCAAGGCCCTGCACCTGGCCGCCCAGGCGATCCGCTGCGGCGATGCCGAGGTGGTGATTGCAGGTGGTCAGGAGAACATGAGCCTTGCCCCCTACGTGATGCCCTCCGCCCGCACCGGCCAACGCATGGGCCATGGCCAACTGATCGACAGCATGATCACGGACGGCCTGTGGGATGCCTTCAATGACTACCACATGGGCATCACTGCCGAAAATCTTGTGGACAAGTACGGCCTCAGCCGTGAGCAGCAGGATGCCTTTGCTGCCGAGTCGCAGCGCAAGGCAGTGGCGGCGATGGAGGCCGGCCGTTTCGACGCTGAAATCACCCCCATCGTGCTGCCGCAGAAAAAGGGAGAGCCCAAGGTTTTTGCCCGTGACGAGCAACCACGCCCGGACACCACCGCCGAGTCCCTGGCCAAACTGCGCCCGGCCTTCAAGAAGGACGGCAGCGTCACCGCAGGCAATGCCTCCAGCCTGAACGACGGCGCCGCCGCCGTGCTTTTGATGAGCGCAGCGAAGGCCGAGGCGTTGGGCCTGCCGGTGCTGGCGAAGATCGCCGCCTACGCCAGTGCCGGGGTAGACCCCGCGATCATGGGTATTGGTCCGGTTTCGGCGACCCAGCGTTGCCTGGACAAGGCCGGTTGGCAACTGGCCGAACTGGACCTGATCGAAGCCAACGAAGCCTTTGCCGCCCAGGCGCTGGCCGTGGGCAATGCGCTGGCATGGGATGCCGCGCGGGTTAACGTCAATGGAGGGGCGATTGCCTTGGGCCACCCGATTGGTGCTTCCGGGTGCAGGGTGCTGGTGACCCTGTTGCACGAGATGATCAAACGGGATGCCAAGAAAGGCCTGGCGACCTTGTGCATTGGTGGTGGACAAGGGGTGGCGCTGGCCATCGAGCGCTGATTGATTCAAGCAGGCCCGGCCTCTTCGCGGGTGAACCCGCTCCTACGCTGATCGGTGGTGGACACTCATCGGTGATTGCGCGCAGGCCGTCGTAGGAGCGGGTTTACCCGCGAAA
This sequence comes from Pseudomonas sp. GD03862, assembly GCF_029840855.1. Taxonomy (NCBI): domain Bacteria; kingdom Pseudomonadati; phylum Pseudomonadota; class Gammaproteobacteria; order Pseudomonadales; family Pseudomonadaceae; genus Pseudomonas; species Pseudomonas sp. GD03862. The sequence continues at coordinate 70 of NZ_JAOCDI010000091.1, read as the reverse complement.
GGGCCGGGCCTGCTGGCCAATTTCCACCAGCCGTTCACCGTTGCAGTTGCCACCGTATTCGCGGGTAAAC
>NZ_JAOCDI010000090.1:0-5525 GCF_029840855.1 Pseudomonas sp. GD03862 | reverse complement strand
CAGATCGCGCCAGCTTTTAGAAATTGAGCAAGACAGTTGCTCCTACAACGATTGCACAATCTTTTATTTGAACACCTTCTTGAAGAACGCCTGCATATCCGCCCAGGAACGCTCGTCCGCTGCCTTGTTATAGCCAATGTCCGGCCCACCATGTTCACCATGGCTCAGCCGATCGGCATCGGGGTTGGTGAACCCGTGCTTGGCCCCTTCAATACTGACGAACTGGTAGTTGACCTTGGCCGCATCCATCTCGGCCTTGAACGCCTCTACCTGCTGTGGGGTGACCATGCTGTCCGCCGCACCATGCTCGACCAGGATATCGGCCCGCACTACGCCAGGTTTTGCCGGGGTCTGGGTGGCCAATGCGCCATGGAAGCTCACCACGCCATCGAGCTTTTCTCCCCGGCGTGCGGCATCGAGCACCACCTTGCCGCCAAAACAGTAGCCGACAGCGCCCAGTTGATGCTTGTTCACATTCGGCTGCTTTTTCAACAACTCCAGGCCCGCGTCGAAGCGCGCTGCTGCTGCGGCCGGGTCCTTCATCGCTGCGGCCATGAATGCCTGGGCATCCTGCGGGTGCTCGGTGTGCTTGCCATCGCCGTACATGTCGATGGCCAGTGCCTTGTAGCCCAGGGCCGCGAGATCTCTCGCACGACGCTTGGCATAGTCGTTCAGGCCCCACCATTCATGCACCACAACAATGCCTGGGCGTTTGCCGTCCAGCGCGTCATCGTAGGCGTAGTAGCCGACGAGGCGGTTGCCATCGTCGTCCTGATAAGGAATTTCACGGGTCACTACCGCCGCTTGGGCGAGGGCGGCGCTGCACATCAGGGTCAGGGCCAGCAGGGCTCGCATGTTCACAACTCCTTGTTTTGCTATCGGTTCGTTCAGCCGGGGTTCAGCCAGGGTTCAGTCGCGGTTCAGGGTGCCCTGATTACTCTAGCTTCCAGACCGAAACAGCGCACCCAACTGGAGTACCCAGCCATGAAAACCTTCAATACCCTGCTTGCCGCCATGGCCGTCTGTGCCGCTGGCATCACCACCGCCCAGGCCGCGGACGACAACTTCGCCAGCCTCACCTACGGCCAGACCAGCGACAAAGTCCGCAAGTCCGGCCTGCTGCAACGCAACACCGACCACCTCAACGCCGACGGTATCATCGGCAAGGACGATACCTGGGGTGTGCGTCTGGGCAAGATCAACGACCAGGGCCGCTACTACATGACCTATGACAACGTCTCTGGCGACCACAGTGGCCTGAAGTTGCGCCAGGAAAACCTGCTTGGCAGCTACGACTTGTTCCTGCCGGTGGGCGATACCACCAAGCTGTTCGGTGGTGGCAGCCTGGGTGTGACCAAGCTGACCCAGGACTCGCCAGGCGCCAGCAGGGACACTGACTACGGTTATGCCTACGGCTTGCAGGCCGGTGTGATCCAGGACATCACCGACAAGGCCTCGGTCGAACTGGGCTACCGTTACCTGCGCACCAATGCCGCGACCGAGGTGGGCGCACATGGCGGGCCGAAGGACGGCACCCTGCGTCTGACCAGCAGCGCCCAGACCTACCTGGCGGCTTCATACAAGTTCTGACGGACGAGCCGCGTTATCCTGTACTGGCCTCTTCGCGGGCACGCCCGCTCCCACAGGTGCTGCACAAACCTCAGAACCTGTGCAGTGCCTTTGGTTTCTGCAGGTGCTACACAGGTTTCAGGGACTGTGCGATTACTGTGGGAGCGGGCGTGCCCGCGAAAGGGCCGGTACAGGCAATACACATAAGGAGCTGCACATGAAACTGCTGGTGGTCGAGGACGAAGCCCTGCTTCGCCATCACCTCTACACCCGCCTGGGCGAAAGCGGCCATGTGGTCGAGGCGGTCGCTGATGCCGAAGAGGCGCTGTACCAGGCCGAGCAGTACCATTTCGACCTTGCCATCATCGACCTGGGCCTGCCCGGTATCAGCGGCCTGGAGCTGATCACGCGCCTGCGCAGCCAGGACAAGACCTTCCCCATTCTCATCCTCACAGCCCGTGGCAACTGGCAAGACAAGGTCGAGGGCCTGGCCGCCGGTGCCGACGACTACCTGGTCAAGCCGTTCCAGTTTGAGGAGCTTGAAGCACGGCTCAATGCCCTGTTGCGCCGCTCCAGTGGTTTCACCCAGTCGACCATCGCCGCTGGCCCCTTGGTGCTTGACCTCAACCGCAAGCAGGCCACCCTCGACGAACAAGCTTTGCCCCTGACCGCATACGAATACCGCATCCTCGAATACCTCATGCGCCATCACCAGCAGGTGGTGGCCAAGGATCGCCTGATGGAGCAGTTGTACCCAGGAGACGAAGAGCGCGACCCCAATGTCATCGAAGTGCTGGTTGGCCGCCTGCGCCGCAAGCTTGAAGGCGAGCGCGGCTTCAAACCCATCGACACGGTGCGCGGCCTGGGCTACCTGTTCACCGAGCGCTGCCGATGATCCGCTCGCTGCGGGTGCGCCTGATGCTGGCCGCCGCAGTGTTGGCGCTGCTGTTCATGCTGGCGCTGCTGCCGGCCTTGCAGAAGGCCTTCAGCCTGGCTCTGCAGGAATCGATCGAGCAGCGTCTGGCCTCGGATGTGACCACGCTGATTTCCGCTGCGCGTATCGAGCATGGCCAGCTGCAGATGCCGACGCTGCTGCCGGACGAGCGCTACAACCTGCCCTACACAGGCCTGCTCGGTTATATCTTTGACCGCGACGGCAAACTGGTCTGGCAGTCGCGGGCCACCGCCGACCGGCACATCAACTACCAGCCGCGCTATGACGGGCGCGGCAACGAGTTCGACCGCATTCACCAGTCCGATGGCGAAGAGTTCTTCGTATACGACGTCGAGATAAAGCTGCTGGGCGGGCAGAGCGCCGCCTACAGCATTGTCGCTCTGCAGCCCGTGAGCGAGTACAAGGCCACCCTCAATGGCCTGCGCGAAAAGCTCTACCTGGGGTTCGGCGCTGCATTGCTGGCGCTCATGGTGTTGTTGTGGGCAGGCCTGACCTGGGGGCTGCGCTCGTTGCGACGCCTCAGCCACGAACTGGATGAAGTGGAATCCGGTGCACGTGACGGCCTGAGCGGCGAGCACCCACGCGAGTTGCTGCGCCTTACCCGCTCGCTCAACCGTCTGTTGCGCAGTGAGCGTGAGCAGCGCACGCGCTACCGTGATTCGCTGGACGACCTGGCCCACAGCCTGAAGACGCCGCTGGCGGTGCTGCAGGGCGTGGGTGAAAGCTTGCAGCAACGCAGCGGCGAGCGCGAGCAGGCGCGGGTGCTGCAAAGCCAGATCGAGCGCATGAGCCAGCAGATCGACTACCAGCTGCAACGCGCCAGCCTGCGCAAGAGTGGCCTGGTCCGCCACAGCGTATTGCTGCGGCCGTTGCTCGACAGCCTGTGCAGCACCTTGGCCAAGGTTTACCGGGAAAAACGTGTGGACGTGGTGCTGGAGTTGCCGGACGCGGCGCAGGTACCGATGGAGCAGGGCGCGTTGCTGGAAATGCTCGGCAACCTGCTGGAGAACGCCTACCGGCTGAGCCTGGGCCAAGTGCGGGTGAGCCTGGTGAAGGCGCCGGGGTATCTGACCTTGTGCATCGAGGACGACGGGCCGGGCGTGCCCGTCGACCAGCGTGAACGCATTCTGGAGCGTGGGGAGCGGCTGGACAGCCAGCACCCGGGGCAGGGCATCGGCTTGGCAGTGGTCAAGGATATCGTCGACAGCTATGACGCCGAGCTGAGCCTTGGCGATTCGCCGCTGGGGGGCGCTGCGTTCAGGATCACCTTCCACCTGGATTGATTCGTAGCCTGTGCCAGCCCGTTCGCAGGTCAATCCGCGAATGGGCCGGCACAGGCAATCCACAAAGGGCGGATTTCCGCCATTCCTCCTTGTACAAATTCCGCCATCGGGCGGAAATCCGCCAATCCGTCCCGGGAGTATCGCCCTGTCGTTGGGCATTTATCCCCAGCAAATACGGACCTTGCACCCTTCATGGGCATTTTGGCACCACCCTTGCTATTGATCCTCGCAGAGGCCTGCCCAGGCAGCTCGAACACAACGACAAATCCCTCCAAGTGCAGGAGGGTTAGCGATTCAGGTGCCCCCATCACCCTGGGAAGGGTGAACCGGCACACTTGAGGAAAATTAGCCATGACGACACGTCAGCCGCTGTACAAATCCCTGTATGTCCAGGTGTTGGTCGCCATCACCATCGGCATCCTGCTCGGCCACTACTACCCGGAAACGGGCGTTGCCCTCAAACCCCTGGGTGACGGCTTCGTCAAACTGATCAAGATGGTCATCGCCCCGATCATCTTCTGTACCGTGGTCAGCGGCATTGCCGGCATGCAGAGCATGAAGTCGGTCGGCAAAACCGGCGGCTACGCGTTGCTGTACTTTGAAATCGTCTCCACCATCGCCCTGATCATCGGCCTCGTCGTCGTCAACGTGGTCAAGCCAGGCGCTGGCATGCACATCGACGTCAGCACCCTGAACGCCAGCAGCGTGGCTGCCTACGCCGCCGCCGGCGCGCAGCAGACTACCGTCGGCTTCCTGCTTAACGTCATCCCCAATACGGTCGTCGGCGCCTTCGCCAACGGCGACATCCTGCAAGTGCTGATGTTCTCGGTACTGTTCGGCTTTGCCCTGCACCGCCTGGGCAGCTACGGCAAGCCGGTACTGGACATGATCGACCGCTTCGCCCACGTCATGTTCAACATCATCAACATGATCATGAAGCTGGCTCCGATCGGCGCTTTCGGCGCCATGGCCTTCACCATTGGCCAGTACGGTGTTGGCTCGCTGGTGCAGCTGGGCTACCTGATGGCCTGCTTCTACATCACCTGCCTGCTGTTCGTGCTGGTGGTGCTGGGCGGTATCTGCCGTGCCCACGGCTTCAGCGTGATCAAGCTGATCCGCTACATCCGTGAAGAACTGCTGATCGTGCTGGGTACTTCGTCCTCGGAGTCGGCCCTGCCACGCATGCTGGCCAAGATGGAGCGCCTGGGTGCCAAGAAATCGGTAGTGGGCCTGGTTATCCCGACTGGCTACTCGTTCAACCTGGACGGTACCTCGATCTACCTGACCATGGCTGCGGTGTTCATCGCTCAGGCCACTGACACCACCATGGACATCACTCACCAGATCACCCTGCTGCTGGTGCTGCTGGTGGCTTCCAAGGGTGCTGCCGGCGTTACCGGGTCGGGCTTCATCGTGCTGGCCGCGACCCTGTCGGCTGTTGGCCACCTGCCGGTTGCCGGCCTGGCGCTGATCCTCGGCATCGACCGCTTCATGTCCGAAGCCCGCGCCCTGACCAACCTGGTGGGCAACGCCGTTGCCACCGTGGTAGTGGCCAAGTGGGTCAAGGAAATGGACAACGACAAGCTGGCTTCGGAACTGGACTCCGGTGGTGCGCCGCTGATCGATACCCGCCCGACGGACGACCTGGGCGTGGCTGAAGGCCCGGCTCGTTGATAGCTGGTTGAAATGAGAAAGGCGACCCAAGGTCGCCTTTTTCG
>NZ_JAOCDI010000009.1:0-161478 GCF_029840855.1 Pseudomonas sp. GD03862 | reverse complement strand
CCCCAGCTTTTATTTGCCTAGACCCGCAAGCGGGCAGTGCAATACCAGCCTGGCCCCACCCAATTCGCTTTCGCCGATCTCCAGCCCGAAGCCATGCAGGTCGACGATCGCTGCCACGATCGACAACCCCAGCCCGAAGCCGGCATGGCGGTGGCCCTCATCGCTGCGATAGAACCGTTTCAGTACAGCCGTGCGCTCGGCTTCGGGAATACCAGGCCCGCTATCCTCGATCGCCATGTGCACGCCGCTGTCATCCTGCGTGGCGGTGATGCGCACCCGACCACCCTCGGGCGTGAACTTGATCGCGTTGCCCACCAGATTCGCCAAGGCCTCGAACAGCAGTTCGCGGTCGCCGTGCAACGCCGGTAGCTGCGCAGGTTGGTGCAATTGCAGTTGAATGCCGCCATCCTCGGCCAATGGCAGGTAAAAATCATGCAGTTCTACCAGCAGCTCATGCGGGTCAAGCTGGATGAAGCCGGCGCGGCGCTGGCGGTCTTCCAGCTCGCTGATGCGCAACAACCCGCGAAAGCGCGCCATCAAGGTGTCGGTTTCTCCAATGGCCTGGTCCAGCGCTTCGGCTTGCGCAGAATCCACGTCGCTTTGCTGGCGAATACGGTACAGCTGGGCGCGCAGGCGGGTCAGCGGTGTGCGCAGGTCATGGGCAATGTTGTCGCACACACCCTTGACCTCATGCATCAGCCGTTCGATACGGTCGAGCATGGCATTGACGATCGCCGCAAGCATGTCCAGCTCGTCGCGGCGGGCCGACAGTGGCAGGCGGTGGGTCAGGTCGCCGGCGACAATCAGTTCGGCCTGGGCCTGGATCGCCCGTATACGCTTGAGCGGCCTGCGCCGTAGCAGGTACCAACCGGCAAAACCCGGGATCAGGGTCAGCGAGATGCCCCAGAGCAGGGCGTGCAGGATGATACGGGTAACCACGAACAGCGAGCCATTGTCACGCACCAGCACCAGCCACCGGCCATCCTGTACCTTGATTGCCACCGCGTCGCAGCTGTCACGGGGCATGCGTGGGTCGTCGGCATCCAGGCAGCGTTCCAGCTCATGGATCTTGCCATCCAGTTTGAGCTCTGGGGGCAGGGCTCGCACGGTGCCGCCAATCGGGTTGAGCTGGTTATCGAACAGGCCGTAGGCGTCAAAGCTGCGCTCCTCGAAGGCCTGGCTGGCGATCAGGGCGTCGTCCAGTTGCTTGCCGCTCATGTGGGCGAACAGGTGCTGGCGCTGCAGCATGGAGTGACGGGTAAGTTTGTTCAGGTAGCTGGAGACCTCGAAGTACAGCACCCCCATGAGGATGCTGCTCCAGGCCACGAACAGAAAGCTGTACAGCGCCAGCAGGCGGCTGGTAGAAGAACTCCAGCCTTTAGACGGGTTCAGCAATGGCATAGCCGGAGCCCCGTACCGTACGGATCAGCGGCGACTGGCCGGGTGAGTCGATCTTCTTGCGCAGGCGGCCGATGTGCACGTCGATCAGGTTGGTGCCCGGGTCGAAGTGATAGCCCCAGACCTCCTCGAAAATCATCATCCGCGTGATCACCTGGCCGCTGTGGCGCATCAGGTACTCCAGCAGCTTGTACTCGGTGGGCAACAGGTTGAGGGTGTTGTCACCGCGGCGCGCTTCGTGGCTGATCAGGTCCAGCTGCAGATCGGCAACCTGCAAGCGGGTCTGGGTCGTGGGTACGCTGTTACGGCGCAGCAATACCTCGACTCGCGCGGCCATTTCGTCGGAGGCGAACGGCTTGGTCAGGTAGTCGTCTCCGCCGGCACGCAGGCCGCGCACCCGCTCATCGACGTCGGAGAGGGCGCTGATCATCAGGATCGGTGTAGCGATCTTGAGGTTGCGCAGGGTGGTGACGATGGTCAGGCCGTCGACCTCGGGCAGCATGCGGTCCAGGGTGATCAGGTCGTAGCCGCCCGCAATGGCTTTGGCCAGGCCTTCACGGCCATTGTCGGCCCAATCCACTTCCAGACCGTGGCTGGTCAGTTCGGCGACGATTTCCTGGCCGGTGACGGCGTCGTCTTCGATGGTCAGTACGCGAGGCATGCTGGTTCCTGGGCATCTAATGGAGATCTGATTGTGCCAAAGAATAGACAACCGGCGATTTAAGAAAAATTCATCTAGCGGGCACCGATGCCTTCGGCGTGCATGATCTGCGCAATGATCGGTACCGGTGTCATCAGGTGCGAGCGCATCATGGCGCTGGCGGTTTTGGCATCCCGGGCAAGGATCACCTCGACCAGTGCCGCATGCTCCTGGCGCTTGAGCGCCAGCGCCTCTTCGGAAAACACCGTCTGCGTCAGCCACAGGTGGCGGTAGCGCTCGGCCTGGTCGAACAGGTAGGTGCGCGCCTGCAGCAGGTGCTTGGAGCCGCAGCCCGAGGCAATGGCAGTATGGAACGCCTTGTGCCGCTCGTCCCACACATCCAGCCGCTGCTCGCGGGTTTTTACTTCCACCACCTTGGCCAAGGTATGCGAGTGGGCCAGCACCGACGCCTCCCAGGCGTCATCGCCGCGCTCGATGGCCAAGGCAATGATCATCGCTTCCAGGTTGGCGCGGGCGTCGTAGATGTCGTTCATCTCATCCAGCGACATGGGCGCTACCCGGTAGCCTTTCTGGCTTATCGCGTTGACCAGGTGCTCGGCCACCAGTTGCGACAGTGCTTCGCGCAGCGGGCCCACACCCAGGTCGTAGCGTTCCTTGAGGGTGCTCATCAACAGCTTTTCACCGGGCTTGAACACCCCGCGGATGATGTCCTTCTTGAGCCTCTCATACCCGCTGAATGCTGAGTTTTGTCGGGGGGCGAGCGCTTCCAAGATCCTGTTCCTCAAAACGTTTTGCCGATCATACCGAAACCCACTGTCGACGAAAAACAATGGACAAACTCAAGTAGTGTCGCTGAAACATAAAAATGTAGACATTTCGATCTAGTGGCGATATTTTTACCTCGCCCGCACTGATCCAGGTCATGACCGGACGGCGCCACCTACTTTTTTAGCCAGGACATTGCCATGAACGCCTTTACGCAGATCGACGAACTTGTCATGCCGCTGCCACTCGAACCGCAGGGCTACACCATCGCCCCCTCGAAACAGTCGCCGCGCCTGCTGGAACTGACCTTTGCCCGGGAAACCGTCGAAGCGTTCGTGCAGGCCGTTGCCCAATGGCCGGTGCAGGCATTGGAGTACAAGTCGTTCCTGCGTTTTCGTGTAGGCGAAATCCTTGACGAGCTGTGCCAGGGCACGCTGCGCCCGGTGCTGCTCAACACCATCCTCGACCGTGCCACAGGCGGCATGCTGATCACCCCGATCGGCCTGGATGACGTGAGCCAGGCCGAGGACATGGTCAAGTTCACCACCGCCTGCGCTCACCTGATCGGCCGTTCCAACTATGACGCCATGAGTGGCCAGTTCTATGCGCGCTTCGTGGTGGTCAACAGCGACAACTCCGACAGCTACCTGCGCCAGCCGCACCGGGTCATGGAGCTGCACAACGACGGCACGTTCGTGAACCAGATCACCGACTACGTGCTGATGCTGAAGATCGACGAAAAGAACATGGAAGGCGGCAACTCGCTGCTGCTGCACCTGGACGACTGGGAGCAGTGCGAGGCGTTCTTCCGTCACCCTCTGGCCCGCCGCGAAATGCGCTGGACCGCGCCGCCGAGCAAAAAGGTTGCCGAAGATGTGTTCCATTCGGTATTTGACACCGATGCCGAAGGCCGGCCGACCATGCGCTACATTGACCAGTTCGTGCAGCCGGAAAACTACGAGGAAGGTATCTGGCTGAACGCCTTGTCCGAGTCGCTGGAAGGCAGCGGCAAGAAGGTCTCGGTACCGGTAGGCGTAGGCAGTTTCCTGCTGATCAACAACCTGTTCTGGCTGCATGGCCGCGATCGCTTCACCCCGCACGAGGGCTTGCGCCGCGAACTGATGCGCCAGCGTGGTTACGTCGCCTTCCCCAAGCCGCTGTACCAGCGCGGGCAATAATGACAGGGCGCGGGGCGGGCGCCCGCCCACGCGTTTTTGCACAAAACTATGCCACCAGGTCCCGTGCGGGCTTTGGTGAGCCTGCCAGGCAATGCCTGCGTGTGAGGTAAGGCTGTGTACGATTTCATCATTATTGGCGGCGGGATTGTGGGCATGTCCACGGCCATGCACCTGATCAAGGTCTATCCGGACGCGAAGATGCTCCTGCTGGAGAAAGAATCTGGCCCGGCCCGCCATCAGACCGGCCATAACAGCGGCGTGATCCACGCCGGTGTGTATTACACCCCCGGCAGCCTCAAGGCGCGCTTCTGCCTGGAAGGCAACAAGGCGACCAAAGCCTTCTGCACCCAGCACGGCATTCGCTTCGATGAGTGCGGCAAGCTGCTGGTAGCCACCAACGATCTGGAAATGCAGCGCATGAAGGCGCTGTGGGAGCGGACGGCGGCTAATGGCCTGGAACGCTACTGGCTGTCGGCTGACGAGTTGCGCGAGCGTGAGCCCAACATCGTCGGTATGGGGGGCATCTTCGTGCCGTCCAGCGGTATCGTCAATTACGCCCAGGTGACGGCTGCGATGGCCGCTGAGTTCCAGCGTGCCGGTGGCGAAATCCGCTATGGCGCAGAAGTGGTCGGCCTGCAGGAACAGGCAAATGAGGTGATCGTGCGCACTCAGCGTGATGAACTGCGCAGCCGTTTCCTGGTGACCTGCTCGGGGCTGATGGCCGACCGCGTGGTGAGCATGCTCGGGCTGCGTACCGAGTTCGTGATCTGCCCGTTCCGTGGCGAATACTACCTGCTGCCCAAGCAGCACAATCAGATCGTCAACCACCTGATCTACCCGATTCCCGACCCGTCGATGCCCTTCCTGGGGGTGCACCTGACCCGCATGATCGATGGCACCGTCACCGTAGGCCCCAACGCTGTGCTGGCGATGAAGCGCGAGGGCTACCGCAAGACCGATGTCAGCCCCAGCGACCTGTTCCAGACCCTGACCACGCCCGGCATCCTCAAGGTGCTGGCGAAGAACTTCCGCCCGGGCCTGATCGAGATGAAGAACTCGCTGTTCAAGGGTGGGTACCTCAAGCAGGTGCAGAAGTACTGCCCGAGCATAACCAAAGCCGACCTCACGCCTTACCCGGCCGGCGTGCGTGCCCAGGCGGTGTCGCGCGACGGCAAGCTGATCGACGATTTCCTGTTCGTCAACACCGCGCGCAGTGTCAACGTGTGCAACGCACCGTCGCCAGCCGCGACCTCGGCCATACCGATCGGCGCCTACATCGTCGAGAAAGTGTGCGAGCAGGTTGGCCTGCAGGGCGGCAGCTTCCCCAAGGCCGACCGGTCGGCCAACCAGAGGGCCGCCAGCTGACCCCCCCGGTAACACCTTCTGCGGTTTCGTTTTACTCAACCCGTACTGCCCTGCTCACCATTCAGGGCAGGGCGGGCTTTTTCGCGCCTGCGTCGGTGACGTGCAGCCGGCGGCCCCTGCGTGGGCATGACAAAAACAACAAGGTAGCGCCATGCAAACCCACAAGAACAATTTGAGTCATGGATTGAAATCACGGCATGTCACCATGCTGTCCATTGCCGGCGTGATCGGCGCCGGGCTGTTTGTCGGCTCTGGCCGCGCCATCGCCGAAGCGGGGCCTGCCACCATCCTGGCCTATATCCTGGCGGGCGGCCTGGTGGTGCTGGTGATGCGCATGCTGGCCGAAATGGCGGTTGCCTCCCCGGACACCGGCTCGTTCTCAACCTACGCTGACCTCGCCATCGGCAAATGGGCCGGTTACACCATCGGTTGGCTGTACTGGTGGTTCTGGGTGCTGATCATTCCGATCGAGGCCAATATCGCCGCTACCATCATCAACTCCTGGGTCCCGCAGCTGGAGATCTGGGTGTTGTCGTTGGTGATCACGTTGCTGCTGACGGCCACCAACCTGTTCAGCGTGAAGAATTACGGTGAGTTCGAGTTTTGGCTGGCACTGGTCAAGGTGGTGGCCATCGTCAGCTTCATCGCCCTGGGTGTTTGCGCCATTTTCGGCCTGTTGCCGGGGACCGGCGTCAGCGGCGTCTCGCGCTTGTGGGATACGGGGGGCTTCATGCCCAACGGCTTTGGTGCGGTGCTGAGCGCGATGCTGATCACCATGTTCTCGTTCCTCGGGGCCGAGGTGGTGACCATTGCTGCGGCTGAATCCGACGAGGCGGGCAAGCATATTTCCAAGGCTACCAATTCGGTGATCTGGCGGATAACGCTGTTCTACATCCTGTCGATCTTCATCGTCATCGCACTGGTACCGTGGACCGACCCACGCCTGGCGACCGAAGGCTCTTATGTCACGGTGCTGGACACCCTCGGCGTGCCAAATGCCAAGGCCATCATCGACTTCGTGGTGCTGACGTCGGTGACCAGCTGCCTCAACTCGTCGCTGTACACCGCCTCGCGCATGGTCTATTCGCTTAGCCGCCGGGGTGATGCCCCGGCCTGTGCCCAGATAACCAGCCGCAGTGGTACACCCGTGGTGGCAGTCTTGTTGTCGACGGGGGCTGCATTCCTGGCGGTGATCGCCAACTACCTGGTGCCGGCCAAGGTGTTTGGCTTCCTCATGGCAAGCTCCGGCGCCATTGCCTTACTGGTGTATCTGGTCATCGCCATTTCCCAGCTGCGCCTGCGCCAGCGCCTGACGGCACAGGGCAAGACACTGGGTTACCGCATGTGGCTGTTCCCGTGGCTGACCTGGGGCGTGATCCTGTTCATCAGCGGCGTACTGGTATTGATGCTGTTCCGCCCGGATCATCGCCTGGAAGTGGTCTCGACGATGGTGCTGGCGGTGTTGGTGGTGTGCTCGGGGGTGCTGGTGACCCGGCGCCGGGCGCGCGGCGGGGCCGTGGCTGGCGTAGGGCAGGGCGCCTGATTCGTCCGGCCTGAAGACAGACGAGCAAGTCGCATCAGGCTGTGAGAGGATGTCCGCCAACAAAGCCAGGACCCTGAACGCAGCCTGATGAAGACACCTAAAAGAATCGAACCGTTGATCGAAGACGGCCTTGTCGACGAAGTACTACGGCCGTTGATGAGTGGCAAGGAAGCCGCTGTGTACGTGGTGCGCTGTGGCAGCGAGGTACGCTGCGCCAAGGTCTATAAAGAAGCCAACAAGCGCAGTTTCCGCCAGGCCGCCGAATACCAGGAGGGCCGCAAGGTACGCAACAGCCGTCAGGCCCGGGCCATGGCCAAGGGCAGCAAGTACGGCCGCAAAGAAGCCGAAGATGCCTGGCAGAACGCCGAAGTGGCAGCGCTGTTCCGTTTGGCCGCCGCAGGTGTGAGGGTGCCCAAGCCTTATGACTTCCAGGACGGCGTGCTCCTGATGGAGCTGGTCACCGATGCCGATGGCGATGCGGCCCCACGGCTGAACGACGTACACCTCGAAGCGGAGGATGCCCGCGCGTTCCACGCCTTCGTCATTCGCCAGGTCGTGCTGATGCTGTGCGCCGGAATGGTGCATGGCGACCTGTCCGAGTTCAACGTGCTGCTCGGCCCGGACGGGCCGGTGATCATCGACCTGCCGCAGGCAGTGGATGCAGCCGCCAACAACCACGCCTTCAGCATGCTGCAGCGCGATGTGGACAACATGGCCCATTATTTCGGGCGCTTTGCCCCGGAGCTGAAAAGCACCCGCTATGCGCAGGAGATGTGGGCGTTGTACGAGGCCGGCGAGTTGCTGCCCGACAGCCCGTTGACCGGGGTGTTCGAGGATGACGAACATGAAGCTGACGTAACCGGGGTGATGCGCGAGATCGACGCCGCCCGGATGGACGACGCTCGCCGCCGTGCAGCACGCGCCGAGGCCGAGCATGGGCCGGCCAAGGCAGAGGAGGTAACGCCGCCCTGGCTGCAGTAGTTTATTCCTGTACCGCCTCTTCGCGGGTTTACCCGCTAAGAGGCCAACACAGGCAAACCCCGGCCGTTGCCATTGACGCAAGACACAATCTCGTCATTTAGCCTTTTCACTGGCGCGCGACAGGCATAAGGTATACGCCGTTCAAATTCCCTGGAGCTGTCATGTCCAACCAATTCCCGTCCGTTCGTCCCCGCCGCCTGCGGCAGAACGAGTCCCTGCGCACGATCTTCCAGGAAACCGAGTTCCGCCTTGAAGACCTGATCCTGCCGATCTTCGTCGAAGAGGGCATCGATGATTTCGTGCCGATCACCAGCATGCCCGGTGTCAACCGTATCCCCGAGAAGCTGTTGGCCCAGGAAATCGAGCGCTATGCCCGCGCCGGCATCAAGTCGGTGATGACCTTTGGCGTATCGCACCACCTGGATGCCGATGGCAGCGACACCTGGAACGAAAACGGCCTGGTTGCGCGCATGTCGCGTATCTGCAAGGACACCGTGCCGGAAATGGTGGTGATGTCCGACACCTGCTTTTGCGAATACACCAGCCACGGCCACTGCGGCGTGCTGCATGACCATGGCGTGGACAACGATGCCACCCTGGCCAACCTGGGCAGGCAGGCAGTCATCGCCGCTGCTGCCGGTGCCGACTTCATTGCCCCCTCGGCGGCGATGGACGGCCAGGTGCAGGCTATCCGCAGTGCCTTGGACGGTGCTGGCTTCCACGACACCGCGATCATGGCCTACTCGACCAAGTTCGCCTCGTCGTTGTATGGCCCGTTCCGTGAGGCCGGCGGCACCGCACTGAAGGGCGACCGCAAAAGCTACCAGATGAACCCGATGAACCGCCGCGAAGCGGTGCGTGAGTCGCTGCTCGACGAGCAGGAAGGGGCGGACGTGCTGATGGTCAAGCCGGCCGGTGCCTATCTTGATGTGATCGCCGACATCCGCGCCGCTTCGCGCCTGCCACTGGCGGCGTACCAGGTGAGTGGCGAGTATGCGATGATCAAGTTCGGCGGGCTGGCCGGTGCCATCGACGAAGGCCGGGTGGTGCGCGAAAGCATTGGCGCAATCAAGCGTGCCGGTGCCGACCTGATCCTGACCTACTTCGCCATGGACCTGGCGCGCGAAGGTATCTGAAGCCAGGCCTTGGTCATGAAAGCCGCTGCCATTGCAGCGGCTTTTCTTTGTGCGCCGTTGGGTGGTGCCGCAAACGCACAAAAAAACAGTAAGCGCTGAATTATTTAGTGTCCTGTTGTATCTGATCCCTTAGAGCATTCATCGACAGGGATACGGGTATGAAACCTCGCAAGAAAAGCGTCCAGCCAATCGGCCTGAAGGACATCACCATCGTCGACGACGCCAAGATGAAGAAGGCGATCACAGCCGCCGCGCTGGGCAACGCCATGGAGTGGTTCGACTTTGGGGTATATGGCTTCGTCGCTTATGCCTTGGGCAAGGTGTTTTTCCCCAACGCCGACCCCAGCGTGCAAATGATCGCGGCCTTGGCCACCTTCTCGGTACCGTTCCTGATCCGGCCTCTTGGCGGGTTGTTCTTCGGCGCCTTGGGCGACAGGTTCGGGCGGCAGAAGATCCTTGCCGCAACCATCGTGATCATGTCCCTGAGCACCTTCGCCATCGGCCTGATACCGTCCTATGCAAGCATTGGTATCTGGGCGCCGATCCTGTTGCTGCTGGCCAAGATGGCCCAGGGCTTTTCGGTGGGTGGCGAATACACCGGTGCCTCGATCTTCGTTGCCGAGTACGCGCCTGACCGCAAGCGCGGCTTTCTCGGCAGCTGGCTGGATTTCGGTTCGATTGCCGGCTTTGTCCTGGGCGCAGGGGTGGTGGTGCTCATTTCCACGGTGCTGGGTGAAGAAAAATTCCTCGACTGGGGCTGGCGCCTGCCGTTCTTCCTGGCCCTGCCGCTGGGCATCATCGGCCTTTACCTGCGCCATGCGCTGGAAGAAACACCTGCGTTCCAGCAGCACGTCGACAAGCTGGAGCAGGGCGATCGTGAAGGCCTGGCGTCCGGGCCCAAGGTGTCGTTCAAGGAGGTGGCCACCCAGCACTGGCGCAGCCTGGTGACCTGCATCGGCGTGGTAATTGCCACCAACGTCACCTACTACATGCTGCTTACCTACATGCCCAGCTACCTGTCGCACAACCTGCACTACAGCGAAGACCATGGCGTGCTGATCATCATCGCGATCATGGTCGGCATGCTGTTCGTGCAGCCGATCATCGGCCTGCTCAGCGACAAGTTTGGCCGACGGCCGTTCATCATTGTCGGCAGTGTCGGCCTGCTGGCCTTGGCCATTCCGGCATTCATGCTGATCAACAGTGGGGTGCTTGGGCTTATTTTCGCCGGCCTGCTGATCATTGCCGTGCTGCTGAACTTCTTCATCGGCGTGATGGCCTCGACGCTGCCGGCCATGTTCCCTACGCACATCCGTTACAGCGCCCTGGCCAGCGCCTTCAACATCTCGGTGCTGATCGCCGGCCTTACCCCAACCCTCGCTGCGTGGCTGGTGGAGACCACAAACGACCTGTACATGCCGGCCTATTACCTGATGGTGATCGCTGCTGTCGGCCTGGTCACCGGCCTGACCATGAAGGAAACCGCCAACAAGCCCCTGCGCGGCGCGGCACCCGCGGCATCGGACATCGAAGAGGCGCGTGAACTGCTGCAGGAGCACCACGACAACATCGAGCAGAAGATCGAGGACATCGATGCGCAGATCGCCGAGCTGGAAGCCAAGCGCGAGAAACTGGCACTGCAGCACCCGCGTATCGAATGATCAGCGCGGCATGTAGCCACGCTGCCAGGACCGCGGAATGAACCGCGATATCAGCGCCAGCACGCAGGCCAGCGCACAGCTGCCGGCCAGCGCCTGCAGGCCCAGGTGTTGTTGCAACCAGGCGCCGAGCGCGGCGCCCAGCAACATGCCGGCCCAAGGCACCAACTGCACCCGCCAGCCGTTGCGCCGCTCGCCCAGCAGCCAACGCCCCAGGCCGCGGCCGAAACGCGACAGGGCGCCCGTTACGTAAGTCAGGCCAATGGGCAGGCCATTCACCTGCTCGACTACCGCATTGATCATGCCCATGGCCAGCGTTGCCGCCAACAGCGCAGGGAAGGTGGCCGGCAGCGGCCACGCTGCCGCGAAAGCCAGCAGTGCGGCAACCACCAACAACACCGGCCAGGCTCGACGGCGCAATCCGTGAGCCAGGAGCACACCCAGCGCATTGCCCGCGACAAAGCCCAGTACCGCGCCACTGAGGCGTAGCACAAGGGCCAGGTCTGCTTCACTGATGGCCACCGCCAGGCGTGTGGTGTTACCACTCATGAACGACACGAAATCGCCCAGTGCCAGCAAGCCGATGGCATCGGTCATGCCGGCCAGCACCGACAGGGCGGCGACCAGGCCGAGGCCGACGCGACCACGCATTACCTGCAGGCGCAAACGCCTGGCTGTGCGCGCGGGGAGGGCGTTAGGGAGCATGTGCAGGCCTCAGGGCAGCAGGTTTTCGCGGGCCAGGGTACCTTTGATGGTGCGCTCTACCACATCGACCAGCACCATGGTCTGATGGTCGACCTCGATGTTGAGCAGCTCACCTGGGTGGTAGCTGGCGAAGGTGGTCTGCCGCAGGGTTTCCGGGATCAGGTTGATGGTGATCACGTTGTCCTCCACGTCAGCGACCGTCAGGCTGCAGCCATTGACCCCGATGAAACCACGCGGGAACACGTACTTGCCCCATTGCGGCGGCATGCGGAACTTGATGAAGGCGCCGGTTTCCTTGATCGACAGCTCGACGATCTCGGCGGTGGTGGCGATGTGGCCGGCCATCAGGTGGCCGCCGACTTCGGCGTTCATCTTCGCCGAACGTTCGATGTTCACGCTCCGGCCAGGCGTGAAGCTGCTCAGATTGGTGCGTTCGAGGGTAGCGGTCATGGCGTCGAACCTGACCTGGCTGCCGTCGATTTCGGTCACGGACAGGCAGGTACCTTCGACACTGACGCTGGCACCGATTTTCAGCTCATCGAGCAGTTCCGGGGTGAGGTCGATGGTGAACTGGTTGTGGCCCGGGTAGGTGGTCACATCAAGCAGAGGGCGGACGGCCTGGACGATGCCGGTGTACATGGAGTTGCTCCTGGGCACGGAAAAGAAAACTTCCGAACGCTATGCCCGTAGCGCAGTAAATGCAAGACCAGGCTTGCTGGCTGGCAAGCCGGCTTGCGAGTCTGGCGCCTGCGCGGGGCAGGCGGCGTGCTTGTGGGCGAAACCGGTTTGCCGACGGCAGGGCCACTGCAGATTCAAACATGCCCGCTGCTGTTGACGATCCGCAGGCACAGCGCCTCGTACGGATCCAGGTTCACCATCAGGCGCCCGTCCTCGGTCAAATCGCCTTCGACCGTCTCGTTGATCATGTCGACCACCGGCCCAGGTGTGAACCCGGTCAACAGCAGTTCCTCGGCAATCGCGTCCTGGCCGAAGTTCAGCGCAGTGATCTGGATACCGCGCCCGGCTGGCAACTCATGCACCATCACCAGCAGCCCCGGGCTGCTCACCTCAGGTACCAGCACCTGACGGCTGGTGGCGATGCCGTAGGCCTGGCGCACAGCCAGCAGTTTCTTCACCTTGCAGGCAAATGAATCACTCTCGTCCAGCTGCCTGTCCAGGCTGCCGTACAGCGCCCGGGCACGCGGCATGCCCCGCACAGAAGCCTCTGCCTGTGGGTCAAGCCCGGCCAGGTCATAGCCGCCCCGGTGAATCCAGCGGGTATCGCCATCGAGCATGCGTTCGGCAACCGCTTCGGCGGGCAAGGGCAGGGCACCGACCAGGTCCCAGCCGGACAAGGCGACCACCCCCGGCTGCATGGCGTTGTACATGACCAGCAGCAGGTGCACCTTCTTGATCAGTTCGATATCCGCTACGCCAATCTGTTCGAGGTCGCGAATACCCAGTGCAGCAGCGATCAGGCTGGCGGTGGTGCAGGCAATGCCGTTGGTCACGAAGCGCAGGTTGTACGGCGCATGTTCCCCCGACAGCCGTTCGTAGATCTCTTCGCGAATATGTTCGCGCAGGATGCTGCCAGGTAGGGTCTGGCCCTTGTACAGGTACATGTCGTGCGCGTGCAGTGTCCAGAAGTGCACCAGCTCCACGGTCAGCTCGTCATGGTTTTGCAGGGCATGGATCAGCGAGGCCGGGTCAATGCCGAAGGCGTGCATCTCCTTGAGCATCAGGCGCAGGAACTCGGTGTCGCCCGTCAGCAGCGCATGCTGGTAGGCCGGCCGGGTAATGAAATCGTAGGACAGGTCGGCACCACCTTTGGACATCTGCGCAATGTCATCGAGGGTCAGGTTCAGCTCCTGGAAGCTGAAACCACCGGCCTTGCGGATCATGCCACCGATCAGCTGGTTGCCGACGAGCGACAGCGGGTGGCTTTCTGACCAGGCGGTGCCGCTGGCGCGGGTTTCCACGCCGAGAAAGCCGTTGGCGTCCAGGCGCAGGCCGTGTGCACCCAGGCAGTCCAGCGCGTGCAGCGCGTCACCAATGATCATTTGTTGGGCGGCGAAGGTAGGGTCCAGCCAGTTCAGCGAGGGCTGGCCTTCCTTGAAGTAATGCAGGTACACCCAGCGGCGGGTCTTGCCGTCGACGCCTGTGATCGGCGGCGTGGCGCTCCAGTCGGTTTCCTTCACGCCCGGCTCGAAGAAGATTACCCGTTGCAGCTGGCCAACGATGTAATGGCGCGCCTTCAGCTCGTCACACTGCGCTGGCAGCAGATTGACCGCATCGCGCCCGGCGGGCACCTCGGGCAGCAGCGCCCAGTCTTCTTCGCGGATCTCGACCATGTGGTACAGCCCCGGGTAGGGGCCATGGGCGAGCTCGGCCAGGCGGAAGTCGGCGCCCTTGCCGGTGTGCGAGGGGATCAGGTCGTCGATGGTCACGGCATTGTGCGCAGCGGCCATGCGGCTCATCTGGATCAGTTCCTGCTCGCTGCCGTACAGTGGGTCGATGTCGAAGCTGATGCGGTCGAAGTTGCCGTCCACGCTGGGGGTGAGTTCGCGGCCGCGGATGCCACCGGACAGTTTGATCGGGCCGGTGTGCAGGCCCTGTACGCCGATCTCCGACAGGCGCTTCCACAACGCTTCGTGGGCCAGGGCACCGAGCACCGAGCAACCCTCGGGCGCGATGATGGCGTCGGGGTAGACGGTCAGCCACACCGAGGCGATTTCGGTGGCGCGGCGGGGCTGGGCCTCGGCATAGGGGTGTTGCCACAGTCGCGACTGGCCTGAGTACAGGCTGGCACGCGCCTGGGAGGCCTTGAGCATGGCGCGGTCTTCGAGCCATTTGACGTATGACGGGTCGGGCTGGGTCATTTCGCGTCCTCTTTGCGTGTCGGCACCGGCTCAGATTATGACGGCATTGCGGCGTGAACGTTCGGCTCGAGATGGGTGTTGGTTTCTTCGCGGGCTTGCCCGCTCCCACAGGCTGCCATACCGCTGAAGATTTGCGCTGCACCTGTGGGAGCGGGCGCGCCCGCGAAGAGGCCGGGCCTGCAAAGGCAGGATCAGCGCCGGGCCGACAACTGCTGCGGTGCCAGAAACGCATCATGGAAGTAATTGCGCACCGCCTGCATCGCCGGGCTGAATGCCCGTTCCCGGTGCCAGGCCAACCCCACGCTCATCGGCGTGACCGGGTCGCTGATGGTCACCGTCTCGATGCGCTTGCCCTCCAGCGACCACGGCCGGTGCACCAGGTCCGACAGGATCGCCACACCGCTGCCATTGGCGACCATGCTGCGCACGGCCTCCACCGAGCTGGTCCGCACCCTTACGCTTGGCCTTTGCCCGGCCTGCTCCCAGTAGCGCATGGCACTTTGCTCGGCCTCATCCACGGTCAAAAGGATGAACGGCTCACAGGCCACCTCGGCCAGGCTCACGGCCGATCGCTCGCACAGTGGGTGATGCCCGGGCAGCCACAGCCGGCGCTCGGAGTTGAACAGGGTTTCCGAGACGATGTCGGGGTGAGTGAGGTTGGCGGTGAGCACCACCGCCATGTCGAAACGCCCCTCCAGCAGGCCTTGCTCGATGGCGCTGCGCTCCTGCTCGTAAAGCTCCAGGGTCACGCCCGGATGCCAGTGCTCCAGGCGCTGCAAGTGGTGTGGCAGGAAGTAGCCGATCACCGTGTAACTCGCCGCCAGGCGCAACAGGCCACTGGCACGCACGTCCGGTAGCGGGCTGTTCAACGCATCGTCGACACTGCGCAGGATGACGTAGGCACGGTTCAAGAAGTGGCGGCCGGCTTCGGTCAGGCTCATGCCTTGGGCCGAGCGCTGGAACAACAGCACGCCGAGCATCGCTTCCAGCTCCTTGATGGCCGTGGTGACTGCCGACTGGGAGATGTTCAGGTGGATCGCCGCTTGGGAGATCTGGCCGATTTCAGCGGTGGCAACGAAGTAGCGGACCTGGCGCAGGGTGAGTGACACGGTAGGCTCCCGGGGTATCTGTTTTTCAGAAGGTACCCCATCTGTTTATAGATCTTCCCAAGGGGGTGCGGAGAATCTAACGTGGCTTGCATGCAGTCACAAGTGCCAGGAGACGCGGTCATGCAAGCAGTGGATTTCAACTCGGACATGGGTGAGGGCTTTGGCCCGTGGACTATTGGCGACGGCGTCGATCACGAACTGATGGGCTACATCAGCAGCGCCAACATCGCCACCGGTTTCCATGCCGGTGACCCCGGCACTATGCGCCGCACCGTCGAGCGCGCCAAGGCACTGGGCGTTGCTGTGGGGGCACACCCGGGGTTCCGTGACCTGGTCGGCTTTGGCCGCCGGCATATCAATGCCTCGGCGCAGGAACTGGTGGACGACATGCTCTATCAATTGGGCGCGCTGCGTGAAATCGCCCGTGCCCAGGGCGTGCGTCTGCAGCACATCAAACCGCACGGGGCGTTGTACATGCACCTGGCGCGTGACGAAGAAGCCGCGCGCTTGCTGGTGGAAAACCTGCGGGTGATCGAGCCGGAACTGCTGCTGTTCTGCATGCCAGGTTCGGTGATCTGCCGCATTGCCCAGGAAATGGGGCAGCCGGTGATTCGCGAGTTCTATGCCGACCGCGAGTACGACCTGAGCGGGTCGATCGTGTTTACCCGCAATGTGCGTGGCTACGAGCCCCAGGCCGTCGCCGAGCGGGTGCTGCGTGCTTGCCGCCAAGGCGTGGTGCGCACGGTCGAAGGCCAGGACCTGGCGATCGAATTCGATTCCATTTGCCTGCACAGTGACACCCCGGGCGCGCTGGACCTGGTCGAGGCCACGCGCAGGGCACTGGATGCGGCCGGCATCGTGGTGCGGGCACTGCGCTGAACCCGTCAGGCATCCGGCAAACCGACAAGCCGGAGCCCGTGCATTTTGTTTTCGCCTGCCTTTCTATAAAGATTCCAAGAAAAGGAACTGTCATGGCCGAACCGCTTGCTACAACCCCGATCCGTTACAGCTTCGGCGCCGACGAGCACCTGTTTGCCGAAGTCAGCGAAAGCATGTCGCTGGAGGCCTTTTTCAAGGGTATGGCCGTCACCCGTGCGGTGGAGCGCATGGCCCTGGATGGCGTACTTGATGTGTGCCTGGCCAATGCGTCGTTCCAGGTCCGCTTCGACCCGGACCGTATCGCCCCCGAGGCACTGCTCGAAGCCGTGCGCGGCGCCGAGGCGCAGGCGGTGGCCGAGCGTTCGTTGCAGACGCGGATCATCGAGATCCCGGTGCTGTACAACGACCCCTGGACCCATGAAACCCTGATGCGCTTTCGGGATCGCCACCAGGACCCGACCAGCACTGACCTGGAGTACGCCGCGCGCATCAACGGCCTGGCCGATGTCGAGGCCTTCATCGCCGCCCACAGTGGCGCGCCATGGTTCGTGTCGATGGTGGGCTTTGTCGCCGGCCTGCCGTTCATGTTCCAGATGGTCGAGCGCGAGCGGCAGCTGCAGGTGCCCAAGTACCTGCGCCCCCGTACCGACACGCCCAAGCTCACCCTGGGCCATGGCGGCTGCTTTGGTTGCATCTACTCGGTGCGCGGGGCGGGGGGCTACCAGATGTTCGGCGTCACCCCGGCACCGATCTACGACCCGCAGCAGACCTTGAATTACCTGAAAGAGCACATGGTGTTCTTCCGCCCGGGTGACATCGTGCAGTTCAAGCCTATCGACCGCCGCACCTACGACCAGGCGGTGGCGGAAGTGGAGGATGGCTGCTTCGACCTGCGCATTCGCCCGGTGGCGTTTTCCCTGGACGCCTTCCTCGCCGACCCGGTCGGCTACCCCAAATCGTTGCAGGAGGTGCTGGCATGATCAAGGTACTCAAACCGGGGCTGGCCACTTCTGTACAGGACCTGGGCCGCGAAGGTTACTACCACCTGGGTATCCCACCGTCCGGCGCACTCGACCAGTACGCCTTGAGCGCAGCCAATCACCTGGTGGGCAACCCGGCCGGCGCTGCGGGCCTGGAGTGTGCGCTGGTGGGGCCGGAGCTGGAGTTCCAGCAGGACGCACTGGTCGCTGTGTGCGGTGCGCAGATGCCAGCGTTGCTCGATGGCCGCGAGCAGCGCCCGGACACTGCGTTTGCCGTGCGGGCCGGGCAAGTGTTGCGTTTCGGCTTTCCAACAGCGGGCGCCCGGGCCTACCTGGCAGTGGCCGGAGGCATCGATGTGCCCGAGGTACTGGGTAGCCGGTCCACCTACGCGCTGGGCGCGTTGGGTGGCTTTCATGGGCGCAAACTGATGGCGGGCGACCTGCTGCCGGTCGGCGTGCCCAGCGGCAAGACCCGTGCCGGTGCAAGCTTGCCCATGGCCCTGCGTCAGGCCCTGGGGGGCGAGGTGGTGTTGCGGGTGGTGCCTGGGCTGTACTTCCACCGCCTGACCGAAGCTGCAGCGCAACGTTTCTTCACCGACGCCTGGACCGTTGGCTCCGAAGCGGACCGTATCGGTTATCGCTACAAAGGCGGCAGCGCCTTGAGTTTCCAACCGCGCGAGCAGCCGTTCGGTGCGGGGTCGGACCCGTCCAATATCGTCGACAGCTGCTACCCGATCGGATCGATCCAGGTGCCGGCAGGGTTGGAACCGATCATCCTGCATCGCGATGCAGTGTCGGGGGGCGGCTACGCCATGATCGGCACGGTGATCAGCGCCGACCTCGACCTGATCGGGCAGATGCAGCCCAACCAGCAGGCGCGGTTCCTGCCGGTGAGCCTGGAGCAGGCACTGGAGGCGCGGCGTTCGTACAAGAAGAAGCTGGCCTGCCTGGCCAGGCTCTTCAGTTGAGCATGATGTTTTCGCTGTAGCTGCGGCCTTGTGTCTCGACGGGGCCGCAACAGGCTCCGCGGCTACACCGAGCGCGCAGGCTTGCTGATGGTCTTGCCGGTTTGCGAGGCCACCTCAAGGGCTTGGCCGTCCCGCTGTTTGCCTTGGCGCGCCAGGCCTTCAAGCTGCGGTATCAGCATGCCTTCCGGCAAATGCCGCCAGAACCGCCCTGGCATGTGCAGGCGCAAGGCATCCGGGTTGAGGCGGGCCGGGTTGAAGGTATGGCGGTAGTAGGTGCGCCAGAGTTCGGCGCCGGGGTCTTCGGCGTTGCGGGCCCACTGGCGCCAGGGCTCGGGGCACTGTCGCTGGTAGTCGAACGACTGGCCGTCGAAGCGAATGCCATCCTGTGGCGTGGCAATCAACCAGCGCAAACGCCCCAGGCGGTCGGCAAAATGCGCGCTGGCACTGTGCAGAATGTCGTGTGCCGGCTCGTGATAGGCCACCAGATCCAGCTGCAAGTGCTCAGCCAGTTCCTCAGGCAACGGCACGAAGCGTACAAAGGCGTGCAAGTGATGCGCCTCGCGGGTTACCTGCTTGATGCGCCGTTGCAGCTCACTGCCCAGCCGGTCACCGGCCAGCATTGCCGTGCGGTCGCCATGGGCGACGCGCCACAGCACTTCATACAGCAGGTTCCAGCGCTGCTCGCCACGGTAGCGAGAGGCCTGCTCCAACTGGCTCAGCAGTGCGGCCGGGACTTTGGCCCGGAAAGGGCCAGGCCCTTCAGGCGGCGCAGCCGGCACGGCCAGCAGGTCCGCCATCGGGCCTTGCGACCAGGTGACTTCCGACGGGTCGATGCCATGGCTCAACAATACGCGGGCCTGGTCGCGCCAGGTGGCGAACAGGTCGTCGCAGTCGAGTGCGATCACCCCCATAACCCCATCTGCACGGGTGCTGGCGGCTCACTCAAGCGTGCTCGCAGCAAGCCGCTGCGCAGCTCGGCCTGGGCGGGGCGGTAGTCGCTGGTGACGATGAACGGCCGTGCCTTGTCCAGCACGCAGCGCAGCTGGATCAGGTCGTCATAACGGATGCGCCGCTCCCGCCGCAGGGCGACCAGGCGCTGTACGCTGCGCAGGCCGATGCCGGGGATACGCGCCAGTAGCGCAGGTTCCGCGCGATTCACGTCCAGCGGGAAGACTTCGCGGTTGGCCAGCGCCCAGGCCAGCTTGGGGTCGATGTCCAGTGCCAGGTTACCGCTGTGGCCCAGCAGCTCGCCAGCCTTGTAGCCATAGCCACGCAGCAGGAAATCGGCTTGATACAGGCGGTGTTCGCGCAGCAGCGGTGGTGCGGCGAGGGGCACGCTGCCGGGGCTGTCGGGGATCGGGCTGAAGGCAGAGTAGTACACGCGCTTGAGGCCGTAGCCCTGGTACAGCGACTCGGCATTGCGCAGCAAGGTACTGTCGTCGGTGCTGTCGGCGCCGACGATGACTTGGGTGCTCTGCCCGGCCGGGGTAAAGCGCGGCGCCCTGGGCTCGTTGGCCACGGCCTGCTGGCCCTGATGAATCACGCCCATGGCCTGGCGAATGGTGTGCCCTTGCTTTTCTGGCGCCAGGCGCTTGAGGCTGGCGTCGGTGGGCAGTTCGATGTTGACACTGAGGCGGTCGGCCAGGCGCCCGGCCTCTTCGATCAGCAGCGGGTCGGCATCGGGGATGGCCTTGAGGTGGATGTAGCCGCGGAAGCTGTGTTCTTCGCGCAACAGCCGGGCCACACGGATCAGCTGCTCCATGGTGTAGTCCGCCGAGCGGATGATGCCAGAGCTGAGGAACAGGCCGCTGATGCAATTGCGCCGGTAGAAGTCCAGGGTCAGGCGCACCACTTCCTCGGGGCTGAAACGTGCGCGCGGCACGTTGCTGGAGCGGCGGTTGACGCAGTACTGGCAGTCATACAGGCAGAAGTTGGTCAGCAGTACCTTGAGCAGTGATACGCAGCGGCCGTCGGGGGTGTAGCTGTGACAGATACCCATGCCATTGGTAGCGCCCAGGCCGTCAGCGCCGCGCGAATTGCGCTTGGGCGCACCACTGCTGGCGCAGGAGGCGTCGTACTTGGCTGCGTCGGCAAGGATGCCGAGTTTGGCGATGAGTTGCATGGTGGCTGACCTGCGATACTGAGTATTCATACAGTATTTTGAGATGTGGCCGATTGCAAGTGTTTGTGCGTCGTCATACCCGACTAAACGCGTCGGCTAAGCTTGTGGCTGAACCACGGACAGCAACGAGGCGCGGGAGAGGTTATGAAGATCACCATCAAGCCAAAACTGGCGATGGCCGGGCTGGCCTTGGCCATCGGCATGCTCAATGCCCAAGCGGCGGAAACCAGGAAGGTCGATGTGCTGCTGGTGGGCGGCGGCATCATGAGTTCTACCTTGGCCGTGTGGCTCAACGAGTTGGAGCCCGGCTGGTCGATGGAAATGGTCGAGCGTCTGGACAAGGTAGCCGAGGAGAGCTCCAACGGCTGGAACAACGCCGGCACCGGCCACTCCGCCCTGGCGGAGTTGAACTACACCCCGGAAAAAGACGGCAAGATCGACATCAGCAAGGCGGTTGAAATCAACGAGTCGTTCCAGGTAACGCGCCAGTTTCTCGCCTGGCAGGTCAAGCAGGGCGTGCTGAAAAACCCGCATTCGTTCATCAACACCACCCCGCACATGAGCTTTGTCTGGGGCGATGACAACATTCGTTTCCTTAAAAAACGCTACGAGGCCCTGCAAGCCAGCCCGTTGTTCAAGCCCATGCAGTACTCCGAAGACCACGAGCAGATCCGCAAATGGGTCCCGCTGATGATGGAAGGCCGCGATCCCAACCAGAAGCTGGCCGTGACCTGGACGCCGATCGGCACCGACGTCAACTTTGGCGAGATCACCCGGCAGTATGTGGGTTACCTGCAGACGCGGCCGAACTTCGATCTCAAGCTGTCGAGCGAAGTGCAGGACATCACCCGTAACGACGACGGTTCCTGGCACGTCGAGTACAAGAATCTGAAGAATGGCAGCAAGGCAGCCACCGATGCCCGGTTCCTGTTCATCGGCGCTGGCGGGGCGGCACTGCCGCTGCTGCAGAAGTCGGGTATCGACGAGGCCAAGGACTATGGCGGCTTCCCGGTCGGTGGCTCGTTCCTGGTCACTGACAACCCGGCTATCGCCCAGCGCCACATGGCCAAGGCCTATGGCATTGCCGCAACCGGTGCGCCGCCCATGTCGGTGCCGCACCTGGACACCCGGGTACTTGATGGCAAGCGCCTGATCCTGTTTGGGCCGTTCGCCACCTTCTCGACCAAGTTCCTCAAGCAGGGCTCATTGCTTGACCTGCTCGCCAGTACCAGCGTGCACAATGCCTGGCCGATGGTGCGGGTAGGAGTACGCGAGTTCGACCTGGTGCAGTACCTGATCGGGCAGGTGCTGCAATCGGACGATGACCGCTTCGAAGCGCTGCGCACCTATTTCCCCGAGGCGAAGAAAGAAGACTGGCGGCTGTGGCAGGCGGGCCAGCGGGTGCAAATCATCAAGAAAGACGAAGCGTTGGGCGGCGTGCTCAAGCTCGGTACCGAGGTGGTGACGTCCAGGGACGGCAGTATCGCCGGCTTGCTGGGGGCTTCTCCCGGTGCGTCGACCGCTGCGCCTATCATGCTCGATGTGTTGAACAAGGTGTTCAAGAACAAGGTGGCGTCGCCCGAGTGGCAGGCCAAGATCAAACAGATCATCCCGTCCTATGGCATCCGCCTGAACGACCACCCGGATCAGCTAGAGAAGGAGTGGGCATATACCAACGAGGTGCTGCAGCTTGAGCCGCCTGTCAGTCCGCAGCGCCCTGAGTCGATAAGGCCGGCTGACAGCCAGGGAGTGGCCAGCCGGTAATCATTGCAGTCAAGCTGGCGCAATCTTGCCACGTCCGATGCCGTAGTAAGTCAGCCCTGCCGAGGCCATGTGCTCGGGTTCGTACAGGTTGCGGCCATCGAACACCACCCGGTCGGCCAGCTGCTGCGGCACCTCGTCCAGGTTGAGCACACGGTAGTCCTGCCATTCGGTGACGATCACCAGGGCATCGGCGCCCCGCAACGCATCGTCCTTGCAGGGCACCAGTTGCAGGTCGGCACGCGGGCCGTAGTGGCGCCGGATTTCTTCCATGGCCTGAGGGTCGTGAGCCTGCACCCGCGCGCCCGCGGCCCACAGTGCTTCCAGCAGGACCCGGCTGGAAGCTTCGCGAATATCATTGGTATTGGGCTTGAACGACAACCCCCACAGGGCAAACACCTTGCCCCGCAGGCCGCCGGGGTAATGGCGCTGGATCTTGCTGAACAGCCGGCCCTTCTGCTGCTCGTTGACCGACTCTACTGCGCGCAGCAACTGCGTCTCGAAGCCTTCTGCCTCGGCACTGTGGCGCAGGGCTTGCAGGTCTTTGGGGAAGCACGAGCCGCCAAAACCGCAGCCGGCGTAGATGAAGTCATAACCGATGCGCGGGTCCGAGCCGATGCCACGGCGCACCATTTCGATATCGGCCCCCAGGTGCTCGGCCAGGTTAGCGATTTCGTTGATGAAGGAAATCTTGGTGGCCAGCATGCAATTGGCTGCGTACTTGGTCAGCTCGGCACTGCGCGCGTCCATGACCATGAACTTTTCGCGGTTGCGGTTGAACGGCAGGTAAAGCTCGCGTAGCAACTCCACTTCGGCCGCTTCTGCGCCCCCGATGATGATGCGCTGGGGGCGCATGCAGTCGTCCACCGCAGACCCTTCCTTGAGAAACTCCGGGTTGCTGATCACCTGGAAGCGGCTGGTATCGGCCACGGCCTGGGCGATGCGTGCCTTGATGCGGTGTACCGTACCCACCGGCACGGTGGACTTGTTGACGATTACTTTGGGCCCGTCAGCGTGTTCGAGGATGCTGTCGACCACGGCGAAAACGTGCTTCAGGTCGGCGCTGCCGTCGGCTTGCGGTGGGGTACCGACGGCAATGAACTGCAACCGGGCATAGTTGGCAGCGGCTGCGGCATCCGTGGTGAAGCGTAGCCGACCGCAGGCGAGGTTCTTCTCCAGCAGCGGCGCAAGGCCGGGCTCGAAGATCGGGCAATGGCCTTCACTCAGGCTGGCCACCCGATCGGCATCGACATCCATGCACAACACCGAATGGCCTACCTGGGCCAGGCACACCGCCTGGGTCAGGCCGACATAGCCGGTTCCGAAAACCGTGACCTTCATTTGACAGCTCCTTGATAGGAAAGCTGAAAAAAAATGTCACATCGTTGTTTAGGAATTGTGACCTGAGGGAAATGCTCGTGGGCCATATGGCCGTTATTCCACGTCGCCCAGGCAGAGCATCTAAACTTACTGACAGCTCGCAGTTGCGTGTTGTACCGCGAACGAAAACCCTTGAACCGACCACCGCCTTCCCGGAGCGGACGTCCCTCGTTGGCGATGGCCTTCTTGCAGAGGAGGGCAGGTCATGGACGAGGCAAGGCTTCACGATTTCATGGGCAAGCTGGTGGGCGACATGGGCGCAGCGGCGACGCTGGCCAATGTCATTCTCGGCGATGAACTGGGGCTGTACCGGGCCATGGCCGACAGCCAGGCGGTCACCCCTGAGCAACTGGCGGAAAAGACCGGCTGCCACCCGCGGCTGGTGCGCGAATGGTTGAATGCCCAGGCGGCATCGGGCTACATGGTCCATGACAAGGGTAGTTTTGTGCTGCCTGAAGAACAGGCCATGGCCCTGGCGCTGGAGGACTCCCCGGCCTACATGGCCGGCGGCGCGGCGGTGGTGGCGGCGCTGTTCCATGACAAGGACAAGCTGGTAGCCGCCATGCGCGGCGATGGCGGGTTGGCCTGGGGTGATCACCACCCGTGCATGTTCAGCGGTACCGAGCGGTTTTTCCGGCCGGGGTATCGCACCTTCCTGGTTGCGGATTGGCTGCCGGCACTGGAGGGTGTGGTGGCCAAGCTGCAGGCGGGCGCCAAGGTGGCGGACGTGGGCTGCGGTCATGGTGCCTCGACGCTGGTGATGGCGCAGGCGTTTCCGGCGTCGACCTTCGTGGGGTACGACTATCATCAGCCTTCGATCGTCACCGCCAACGCGCGTGCACGGGAAGCGGGGTTGGAGGGGCGGGTGAGCTTCCAGCAGGCCAGCGCCAAGGAGTACCCGGGGCATGACCATGACCTGGTGTGCTTCTTCGATTGCCTGCACGACATGGGTGACCCGGTCGGGGCAGCCCGGCATGCCTACCGTGCTTTGAAGGCTGATGGCACGGTCATGCTGGTTGAGCCGTATGCCGAGGACTCGCTGGAGGGTAACCTGACACCGGTCGGGCGCTTGTTCTATGCGGCGTCGACGTTTATTTGCACGCCCAATTCGTTGTCGCAGGAAGTGGGGCTGGGGTTGGGTGCGCAGGCCGGGGAGGCGCGATTGCGGGCGGTCTTCGAGGAGGCAGGGTTCAGCAGGTTCCGGCGGGCGACGCAGACGCCGTTCAACCTGATTCTGGAGGCCCGCAAGTAGAGCGTGATCCTGCACCGGCCTCTTCGCGGGCTCGCCCACACAGGTTACGTGCTTGTTTCAGGCCTGTGAGCGCCTGGGCTGCCCGCGAAGTGGCTGGGCCTGGAAAGCAGAAGGGGCGCCATGTGGCGCCCCTTCTGTTTGTTGCTTAGGCTTCAGCGTCCCAAGGACGATCGCCTTTTTCATCTTTGACGCGGGTCGGCAGGCCCATCACGTCCAGCGCCTTGAGGAACGGCTCGGCTGGCAGCTCCTCGACGTTGACCATGCGCTTGGCATCCCACTCGCCACGGGCTACCAGCAGGGCGGCAGCCACTGGCGGTACGCCGGCGGTGTAGGAAATGCCCTGGCTGTCGGTCTCGGCGTAGGCTTCTTCGTGGTCGGCCACGTTGTAGATGAACACTTCGCGCGGCTGGCCATCCTTGGTGCCTTTGACCAGGTCGCCGATGCAGGTCTTGCCGGTGTAGCCAGGGGCCAGCGAGGCCGGGTCTGGCAGTACGGCCTTGACCACTTTCAGCGGTACCACTTCCAGGCCTTCGGCGGTTTTCACCGGTTGCTCGCTGAGCAGGCCCAGGTTTTTCAGAACAGTGAACACGTTGATGTAGTGCTCGCCGAAGCTCATCCAGAAGCGCACGTTCGGGACGTTGAGGTTCTTCGAAATCGAGTGAACTTCATCGTGGCCGGTCAGGTACAGGTTTTGCGAGCCTACCACTGGCAGGTCGTCGGTACGCTTGACCTCGAACATGGTGTTGCTGGTCCACTGGCTGTTCTGCCAGCTCCACACTTGTCCGGTGAACTCGCGGAAGTTGATTTCCGGGTCGAAGTTGGTGGCAAAGTACTTGCCATGCGAACCGGCATTGACGTCGAGAATATCGATCGAATCAATGCTGTCGAAATACTGCTGCTGCGCCAGCTTGGCGTAGCTGTTCACCACACCCGGGTCGAAACCGACGCCGAGAATGGCGGTAATGTTCTTTGCCTGGCACTCTTCGAGGTGTTTCCACTCGTAGTTGCCGTACCACGGTGGGGTCTCGCAGATCTTGCCCGGCTCTTCGTGGATGGCGGTGTCCAGATAGGCGACACCCGTATCGATGCAAGCACGCAGCACCGACATGTTGAGGAATGCGGAACCCACATTGATCACGATCTGCGATTCGGTTTCGCGGATCAGCGCCTTGGTTGCCTCGACATCGAGGGCATTGAGCGAGAAGGCCTGGATGTCGGCGGGTACCTTGAGGCTACCCTTGGCCTTGACGCTGTCGATGATGGCCTGGCATTTGGAGATGTTCCGTGACGCGATGGCGATACGACCCAGTTCGTCGTTATGCTGCGCGCACTTGTGGGCCACCACCTTGGCGACACCTCCTGCACCAATGATAAGAACGTTCTTCTTCAATTTACCCTTTGCTCCTTACTTGAAAGCCGGTCTTACGACAGGCTGGAAACGTAGTCTTCGAAACCGAACTCGCGGACGACTTCGACGCTGCCGTCGAGCTGCTTGACCACGATGGAAGGCATCTTCAGCCCGTTGAACCAGTTTTTCTTGACCATGGTGTAGCCCGCCGTGTCGATGAACGACAGGCGATCGCCAATGGCCAGCGGACGGTCGAATTGGTACTCGCCGAAGATGTCACCGGCCAGGCATGACTTGCCGCAGACCATGTAGGTATGCTCGCCGTCATTGGGGGCCATCTTGGCGTTGAGGCGGTAGATCAGCAGGTCGAGCAGGTGCGCTTCGATCGAGCTGTCGACCACGGCCAGGTGCTTGCCGTTGTACAGGGTATCGAGCACGGTCACTTCCAGCGAGGCGCTGTTGGTGATGGCGGCTTCGCCGGGCTCCAGGTATACCTGCACGCCGTATTTTTCCGAGAACGCCTTCAGGCGCGCGCAGAAGGCGTCTACTGCATAGTCTTCACCGGTGAAGTGAATGCCGCCACCAAGGCTGACCCACTCGACCTTGTGCAGCAGGTGGCCGAAACGCTCTTCGATGTGCGTGAGCATCTTGTCGAACAGGCCGAAGTCACCGTTTTCGCAGTTGTTGTGGAACATGAAACCGGAGATCTGTTCGATCACCTGTTCGATCTTCGCCGGGTCCCATTCGCCCAGGCGGCTGAACGGGCGGGCCGGGTCGGCCAGCAGGTAGTCGGAGCTGCTGACCTGCGGGTTGACGCGCAGACCACGCACCTTGCCTTCGGACTGTTCGGCAAAGCGTTGCAGCTGGCCGATCGAGTTGAAGATGATCTTGTCGCAGTTCTCAAGCATCTCCTCGACCTCGTCGTCGGCCCAGGCCACGCTATAGGCATGTGTTTCGCCGGCGAACTTCTGGCGGCCGAGCTTGAGCTCGAACAGGGAGGACGAGGTGGTTCCGTCCATGTACTGCTGCATCAGGTCGAACACCGACCAGGTGGCGAAGCACTTGAGGGCGAGCAGCGCCTTGGCACCGGAGTGTTCGCGCACGTAGGCGATCTTCTCCATGTTGCTGAGCAGCTTGGTTTTATCGATGAGGTAATACGGCGTCTTGATCATTTAAAGGCCCCCGGCCAGGCCGGCCAAAAAAAGGACACGCATTGTGCCTTCACTTGCCGCAGACCGAAAGGGCGGGATACGCATTTCGTCAGGGTTGACGCCATTGCGTGGGCTTTTCGGTTGCGGCGAGCCTAGTAGATCAGGTGGATGTGACTGTCGTAATCACCCCCGACAGATGGCAGCTTCAGTCTGCCTGCTGCAGCCAGGCCTTGATCTGCTCCAGTGTTGCGGTAGCGCCGCCACAGACCACCACCAGGACATTGCGCAAGGCGCCCAGTGCCTTGGCATCATAGGCCACTGCCAACGCCGCCCCGCACGCGGGCTCGACCAGCACACGGTGGTCCAGCAAGAACCGCTCACAGGCCTCCAGCGCTGCGCGATCGCTGACCAGATGGCTGTGCACCGGATGCTGCTGCACGCACATCAGCGCCTGATCAGCCACACGCTTGGCCCCCAGCGACGTCGCCACCGAGGCGATGCGCTCCAGCTCCACTGAATGCCCGGCCTGCATGGCCGCATGCAGCGACGCCGCGCCCTCGGTTTCTACTGCCAGCACCGGCACATCGCCCCAGCCATTGCGCTTGAGCCCCTCCACCACGCCACTGAGCAAGCCGCCCCCGCCGACTGACAATACCACCGCGTCCGGCTTCAGGCCGGCCTCGGCCACTTCATCCACCAGGCTGGCATGCCCGGCCCACAGCAGTGGGTCGTCGAACGGGTGGATGAAGGCATCGTTCGGGCCTACCAGTGTCTGTGCCAGGGCGTTGGCCTCTTGCCAGGAACTGCCGTGCACCACCACCTTGGCGTCTTCCAGGTGCAGTAGTTGCTTGGCCCGTTCGGTGGTGGTTTCGGGTACCACCACGGTCACCGGCACCCCCAGCTTGCGTCCGGCATAGGCGACTGCCAAACCGGCATTGCCACCTGACGAGGACACAAAGTGCCGGGCGCCACGCGCGTGGTGTACCTCGCAGGCGTAGCCTACACCGCGCAGTTTGAACGAACCGCAGGGTTGCAGGGCGTCGAGCTTGAGCCAGATATTACGACCGGCCGCCAACGACAGCGGGCGCGATTCGATCAGGGGGGTATGAATGTGCAAGGTCATTGGCTGGCTCCGCGTAGTTGCTCGAGGTAGTTGTAAATGGTGTAGCGCGTCACGCCGAGGGCGCTGGCAGCCTTCTCGACGCCGCCCTTGACGATGAACAGGCCGCGCTCCTGCATGACGCGCACGGCCTCGACCTTGGCCTGTTTGTTCATCCGCCCCTGGCCGCTGCGCTGCAGGGCGGCCTGGATGATCTCGCTCATCAGCAGCTCCATGTCGGCAGGTTCGTTGACCGCCGGTATGGCCCCCAGCGGCTGCAACTGCTGGAGAAAGCTCATGGCTGCATCCAGGCCGGTGACGTCGGTGTTGACGCACAGGCTGGCGAACGGGTGGCCGCTGCTGTCACGGAAGATAGCCGTGGCACTTCGTAGCGTGCGGCCTTTGAGCGTAGTGGGGTAATCGGGCAGCACCACCGGCTCACGGCCGTGCTGGTCGGCCGAGGCCTGCATCAGTGCCTTGAAGCCCTGGTCCTGCTCCGGTGCGGCGAGGATCGGGCTGCCTACGCTGCGGCCGGACAGATGACCGTTGACGATCGCCACCACCGAGTGTTCGGGGTGGTCAAGGTCGTGCAGGAGTATTTCCATGTTGCGCGCGGCAACGCTGCCCAGGGCCTGGATGGCGGCCTTGAGCACGGTGAGGGTGAGTTGGCGTTCTTCGCTGGGGGTGATAGGCATGGCAGATCGCAAAATCAACTGTTTGTGTATTTTTACACATATGGTTGAAATTCGCGATCTGCTTTTAGGGGCCCTGTAAGACTCAGCCGAGCGCCGGCGTGCGCGGCGGAATCATCCGGCGCGAGCCAGTCGACTCAAAGGCGGCAGCAAAACTCAGCAGCGCGTTGTCGCTATAGGCCTTCCCGGCAAAGGTCAGCCCCACCGGCATACCGATATCGGCCATCACGCCCATCGGCACGGTGACGGTCGGCACGCCCAGGTGACGGATTGCCAGGTTGCCGTTGGCTACCCAGATACCGTTGCTCCAGGCGATGTCCGCCGATGCCGGGTTGATATCGGCATCGGCCGGGCCAACGTCGGCTACGGTGGGGAACAGCACCGCGTCCAGGCCCAGCTTGTCCATCCAGTCTTCCAGGTCCAGCTTGCGGGTCTGCTCCAGGCCGCGCAGGCCGTCGGGCAGGGTCTCGATCTGGTCCCAGGTCTTCAGGCCACGTTTGGCCATGTTGACGTACTCGTCCATGCCGGCAGCCAGGTCATCTTCACGGTTGGGCAAGGTGCCCGGGTCGTGGGGGAAGATCTTCAGCCCGTCGACATCGGCCAGGCGGTTAAGCTTGGGGTCATCGTTGGCGCGCAGGAAGTCGTCAAAGGCCCAGCCCGACAGTTCCCACAGTTCGTCATGCAGGAATGCCTTGCTGACGATGCCGCGGTTGTACACGGTCGGCGCACCTGGACGGTCGCCTTCGCAGTTGGACACCAGCGGGAAGTCCACTTCCAGTACTTCGGCACCTGCCGCTTCCAGGGCCTGGCGTGCTTGTTGCCACAGGTCGATCACCGTGGCGCGGGTGTTGATGCGTTGGCCGGTCGGCCCGCCGATGCCTGGCTTCTCGGCGGTGCCCGCTTCGGGATCGGCATTTATATACATGCGGGGTACGCCAAAGCGCTTGCCCTTGAGCGCGCTGTCATCTACCGCCAGTTCAAGGTACGAAGCCGGACGTACCGTCGAGGCAGCGGGGATCGGCACCCATGGCTGCAGGCGCCACAGGTCGCCGCGCTTGTCGGCGTCATCGGCTACCACCACGTCGAGGATTTCCAGCAGGTCGGCCATGGTGCGGGCATAGGGCACCACCACGTCCATGGTCGGCGTCAGCGGCCAGTTGCCACGTACCGAAATCACCCCGCGCGACGGGGTGTAGGCGCACAGGCCGTTGTTGGACGCCGGGCCACGGCCGCTGGACCAGGTTTCTTCGGCCAGGCCAAAGGCGCTGAAGCTGGCGGCGGTGGCGGTACCGGCACCGTTGGACGAGCCCGAGGCGAAGGGCGCGGTCAGGTAGTCGGCGTTGTACGGGCTTTCGGCGCGGCCATAGACGCCGCGCTGCATGCCACCGTTAGCCATGGGCGGCATGTTGGTCTTGCCCAGGCACACGGCACCGGCGGCGCGCAGGCGCTCGATGGTGAAGGCGTCGCGCTGGGCGACCAGGTCCTTGAAGGCAGGGCTGCCGGAGGCGGCAGTCAAGCCTTTGACCAGGTAGCTGTCCTTGGCGGTGTAGGGGATGCCGTCCAGCGGGCTAAGCACCTGGCCCTTGGCGCGGCGGGCATCGGAGGCCTCGGCTTCTTTCAGCGCCTCCGGGTTGCGTACCACTACGGCGTTAAGGGCAGTGGCTGTGTCGGCGCCATCGTAGGCGTCGATGCGCGCCAGGTAGGCCTTGACCAGCTCGACCGCTGTCGTGCGGCCCGACTCGAGCGCGTCGCGCAGCTCGGCAATGGAAACCTCGGTTACCTCGATCATGCGTTCACCAAAAAATGTGCAGGTGGGGGCTAATGCGAGGAGTGTACAAGAAGGGCTTGGCCGACGCAGGTTTGCGCAGGGGCAAATGGTTTTATGCAGGGGGGCATTGTCGGGGGCATTCACAGGTATTGCCCGGCCCATTGTGGGGGCGGCCTTTCAGTCACCAAAGGGCCGCTCCCACACGGTTTGCGTCAACCTTCCAGGTCTGCGGCGCTATGGCGCTCCGGCACCTGGCTGTGTTCATCTCCCCAGGTACGGTTCACGCGTGTACCGCGCTGCACAGCAGGGCGCAGGGCGATGTCCTCGGCCCAGCGCTGTACGTTCGGGTACTCGTCAACCGCCAGGAACTGCGCGGCGTCATACAGGTTGCCGCGCACCAGCTGGCCATACCACGGCCACACGGCAATATCAGCGATACTGTATGCCTCGCCGCCCAGATAACGGCTTTCGGCCAAGCGGCGATCAAGTACGTCCAGTTGACGCTTGGCCTCCATGGTGAAGCGGTTGATGGCGTACTCGAACTTTTCCGGTGCATACACGTAGAAGTGGCCAAAACCACCGCCCAGGTAAGGCGCCGCACCCATCTGCCAGAACAACCAGTTCAGGCATTCGGTGCGCGCAGCCGGCGATTTTGGCAGCAAAGCACCGAACTTCTCTGCCAGGTACAGCAGGATCGAGCCTGATTCGAACACCCGCACCGGCGGCTCCACGCTGCGGTCGAGCAGGGCAGGGATCTTCGAGTTGGGGTTGACCTGGACGAAGCCGCTGGAAAACTGATCACCCTCGCCGATGCGAATCAGCCAGGCATCGTATTCGGCACCGGCGTGGCCCAGGGCAAGCAGCTCTTCAAGGGCAATGGTGACCTTGACGCCATTGGGCGTGGCCAGGGAATACAGCTGCAGCGGGTGCTTGCCCAGCGGCAGGTCCTTGTCGTGAGTCGGGCCGGCTACCGGGCGGTTGATGCTGGCGAACTGGCCGCCGGAGGCTGCGTCGTTGCGCCAGACTTTGGGTGGCACGTAGGCAGGCTTGCTCATGCATGAATCTCCTTCAAAGGCGCGAAAACGGTCACGTGAAAACGTTGACCTGCATCTATGCCATGGGTTCGACACAATGCGCAAATGCACAGGGTGCAGGCGCAGCTTGCATGACGGCGGTTTCATCCAGTTTTCATCCGGCACAACTCCGGCCGGTTTTATGCTGGGTTATCCCTTCGTTTTGCAAGGAACCGCTGGCCGATGACCCTTGCACGCTGCGTGTTGGCGCTGGTCCTGCTCGGCGGCCTGCTGGCCCGCGCCGAGGCCGCGCCGTGGGTTGCCGGCCTGCACCTTATGACCTTGACCGACCCGGTCGATAGCCGCCCGATGCAAGCCCTGGCGTTCTACCCGGCCGTTGGCAAAACCCGTATCAGCCGTATAGACGGGTATCCCGTCGACGTGGCCGAAGAGGCGCCCGTGGCCATGGGCCGATTCCCGTTGCTGGTGCTGTCTCACGGCAATACGGGCAGCCCACTGGCCTTGCATTACCTGGCAACGTCGTTGGCGCGCCAAGGGTTCGTGGTGGTGGCGGTGGTGCACCCGGGGGACAACGTGCGCGACCACAGTCGCCTTGGCACCCTGAGCAATCTTTATGGGCGGCCGCTGCAAGTCAGCGCGGCGATCACCGCAGCGCGCGATGATGCAGTGGTCGGGCCTTATCTGAATGACGGCAAGGTGGGTGTGATCGGCTACTCGGCCGGCGGAGAAACCGCGCTGATCCTGTCTGGCGCACGCCCTGACCTGGAGCGTCTGCGTCAGTACTGCCTGGAGCGCCCGCATGACGCAGACGCCTGCAAGACCCACGGCATACTGATTGCCGACCGCAGCGAACTGGCGCCCGAGACCGACCCGCGAGTGGGGGCGGTCATGTTGATGGCACCCCTGAGCCTGTTGTTCGGGCGCCATGCGCTGGCCGGGGTGCAGGTACCCGCACTGATCTACAGTGGCGACAGCGATCAGCTTGTGGCCGTAGACCGTAATGCCGAGGCCCTGGCCCGCAAACTGCCGGTCACACCGGACTACCGCCTGTTGGCCGGTGCCGGGCATTTCGTGTTCATGGCCCACTGCGATGCCGAGCAGTACGCGCGAATGCCGGCGCTGTGCAAGGACGCCGACGGCGTCGACCGCCGGCACATCCATCATTCGCTGCAGCGAGAAACGGCAGCGTTCTTCAGCCAGGCGCTGGGGGCGCCAGCGCCGGCTCAGCGTTCAGCTGCGACGGGCGCGCCGCGCCAGCCACAACGTTAGGCCGACCCCGGCCAAGGCGAGCAGGGCAGCCACGCAGAAGATCGAGGCATACCCCAGGTGTACCGCCACGGCGCCCATCACCGGGCCGGCAATGGCCAAGGCCATGTCGAAGAACACAGCATAGGCACCCAGCCCTGCGCCGCGGCTGCTGCTGGGGACTTGTTTGATCGCTTCCACGCCCAATGCCGGGTAAACCAGCGACAGCCCGAAACCGGTCAGCCCGGCGCCAACCAGCGCCCAGGGCGGCGAGGGCGCCAGCCACAGAAGGCTCAGGCCCAGCACTTCGGTGGCCATGCAGGCGACCGCCACGTTGTAGCCACCAAAGCGGTTGACCGAGTTGACGAACAGCAGGCGCGAAATGATGAAGCACACACCAAATGCACTCAGGCACCAGGCCGCGCCGGCCCAGCCGCGCTCGAGGTAATAAAGGGTGACGAAGGTGGTCAAGGTGCCGTAGCCGATCGAGGCCAGGGTCAAACCCAGGCCACACGGGGCAACCCGGCCGAACGCCGACCAGAAGGGCAGGCGCTCGCCGCGCACCACGACCACGTCGGGGCGCTTGCGAAGCACCAGCAGGGCAAGGGTTGCCAGCACCAGCAAAGCCGGCCCCAGCACGCTGAAGTTCAGCCCGTCCACGGCCAGCACGCCAACTGGCGCACCGATGGCGATCGCGCCATAGGAGGCGATGCCGTTCCACGAGATGACCCTGGCAGTGTGTTCGGGGCCGACCTGGCTGATACCCCAGCTCAAGGTGGCCACGCCGATCAGCCCCTGGGCGATACCCAGCAGCAAACGGCCACCGAGTAGCAGTGCCAGGCTCAGCAGCGGCAAGGTGAGGGTCCAGGCTGACAGCAACGTCAACACCCCGCAACCGGCAATCCCCAGCAGGCCAAAGCGGATGGCCTGTTTCCCTCCCAAGGTGTCCGCCACCCTGCCTGCAAACGGGCGGCTCAGCAGCGTGGCCAGGTACTGCAGGCCAATGGTTACACCGGCGATCACTGCGCCAAAGCCGAGCTGGTCGTGCACATAGCTGGGCAGTACCGCAATCGGCAGGCCGATGCAGAGGAAGGCAATGAAGGTATAGAAAACGATCGACAGGATCTGCAGGGTGATGTGCAGCGTGTTATTGGCGGGGGCAGGTTGTTGCGCGGTCATGGGCTCTTTCGCGGGCGGGCGGTTGGGCGTGGTCCCATCATGGCCGTTGCGCGAAGGAAAAGACAGCAGGCTAACGAATTATTCGTCGGGCCGTGCCGGTCGGTGGGATGGGGATGGACTCTTCGCGGGCTTGCCCGCTCCCACAGGGACCCCACAGGTATTGAACGCTTGTGGGGCCTTGGGAGAGCGGGCAAGCCCGCGAAGAGGCCCGGCCATCCGAGATGGCCAGGCCGTCCCATCAATCAGACCAGCACACCCTGGCTACGCAGGTAGTCGTCGTAGGTACCGCTGAAGTCCACCACACCATCGGCCGACAGCTCGATGATGCGCGTGGCCAGCGACGACACGAACTCGCGGTCGTGGCTGACGAACAGCAGGGTGCCCGGGTAGTTTTCCAGCGCCAGGTTCAGCGCTTCGATCGATTCCATGTCCAGGTGGTTGGTCGGCTCGTCCATCACCAGCACGTTCGGCTTCTGCAAAATCAGCTTGCCGAACAGCATGCGACCTTGTTCACCACCGGAAATCACCTTCACCGACTTGAGGATTTCGTCGTTGGAGAACAGCATGCGCCCCAGGGTGCCGCGGATAACCTGCTCACCAGAGGTCCACTGGCCCATCCAGTCGAACAGGCTCATGTCGTCTTCGAAGTCGTGGGCGTGGTCCTGGGCGTAGTAGCCCACTTCGGCGCTGTCGGTCCACTTCACCGAGCCCGCATCCGGGGTCATCTCGCCGACCAGGGTGCGCAGCAGGGTGGTCTTGCCAATACCGTTGGGGCCGATGATCGCAACGCGCTCGCCCGCTTCGACGGTGATGTCGAAGTTCTTGAACAGCACCTTGTCGTCGAAGGCTTTGGCCATTTTTTCGACGACCACGGCCTGGCGGTGCAGTTTTTTCGTCTGTTCGAAGCGAATGAACGGGCTGACGCGGCTGGACGGCTTGACCTCGGCCAGCTGGATCTTGTCGATCTGCTTGGCACGAGAAGTGGCCTGCTTGGCTTTGGAGGCGTTGGCCGAGAAGCGGCTGACGAAGGTCTGCAGCTCGGCGATCTGGGCTTTCTTCTTGGCGTTGTCCGACAGCAGCTGCTCACGCGACTGGGTGGCTGCGGTCATGTACTCGTCATAGTTGCCCGGGAACAGGCGCAGCTCACCGTAATCCAGGTCAGCCATGTGGGTGCAGACGCTGTTGAGGAAGTGCCGGTCGTGGGAAATGATGATCATGGTGCTGTTACGCGCCGTGAGGATCGTTTCCAGCCAGCGGATGGTGTTGATGTCCAGGTGGTTGGTCGGTTCGTCGAGCAGCAGCACGTCCGGGTCCGAGAACAGCGCCTGGGCCAGGAGGACACGCAGCTTCCAGCCCGGTGCCACTTCGCTCATCGGGCCGAAGTGCTGGTCCAGCGGAATACCCAGGCCCAGCAGCAGTTCACCGGCGCGGGACTCGGCGGTGTAGCCGTCCATTTCGGCGAATTCGGTTTCCAGCTCGGCGACGGCCATGCCGTCTTCTTCGGTCATTTCCGGCAGCGAGTAGATACGGTCACGCTCGGCTTTGACTTTCCACAGCTGGCCGTGGCCCATGATCACCGTGTCGATCACGGTGAATTCCTCGTAGGCGAACTGGTCCTGGCGCAGTTTGCCCAGGCGGGTGTTCGGCTCAAGCATGACCTGGCCTGCGGACGGCTCCAGGTCACCGCCGAGGATTTTCATGAAGGTCGACTTGCCGCAACCGTTGGCGCCGATCAGGCCGTAGCGGTTGCCGTTGTTGAATTTGACGGAAACGTTTTCGAACAGCGGCTTGGAGCCGAACTGCATGGTGATGTTAGCGGTAGAAATCAAGTGCTTGTCCTGCGGGGGTTCCAGAGGTGTATTTAGGCCCTGTCGTCAGTCTTGGGCCAATTTTGGGCCAATTCGACTCGGGGCGGCAGCTTCTCCAGCTCCCTCCAGTCCGAGGAGGAGCTGATCCATTTCGCGTAGGTAGAGAGCAACATCTCGACGCTGTGGCCAAGCTGGCTCGCGATGAACGCGGGGTTCATCCCAGGCATCAGGCATAGGGTGGCGTAGGTGTGGCGGGTGTCGTACTGACGGCGTTCACGGATGTTCAGCGCCTTCAGCGCCGATTTGAAGGGGCGGATTGTAACACTTGGCTCGTTGATCCACAGCCCACCTTTGCTAGGTTGGAACACGAAGGGGCTAGTCGGGTGGGCCGACTTGGACGCCATGCGACGAAGGGTAGCCATTCGCTGGGCCTGGTTGATGGCGTTCAATGCGCGCTCGTTTAACAGGACCACCCGATGATGCTTGGTTTTCGTCTGGTCAGGTTTTCGCTTTGGATTGATCGCGGTCGGTCGTGATTATCAGCTTTCGACCCTTATCGGCCTCTCGTGAAAGAGTGCCTCGCCCCTTCTATTGATAGCGTCGATTAGAAGCCATTGTTAAACAACGGAAGCAGTTGTATTCAAAACAACTAGTCTTGATGCTTGATAACAGCACTGCATCTGATAGGGAAGTTGACTGAGTTGGCAATAAAACATTCGTGGTGAGCATCGTCGTGCAGGCGTCTTGCAAGATCCAGATTTGACTGGCTGCTGATAATGACCTGAGGCCTTAACTCAGCGTCTTTGAAATGGCCCTTGCGCTGGCCATCCCCTTCAAGCATCCGGCCCACCGGGTAGTCGACATATTCCAAGACGTTCA
Source organism: Pseudomonas sp. GD03862 (assembly GCF_029840855.1). Taxonomy (NCBI): domain Bacteria; kingdom Pseudomonadati; phylum Pseudomonadota; class Gammaproteobacteria; order Pseudomonadales; family Pseudomonadaceae; genus Pseudomonas; species Pseudomonas sp. GD03862. The sequence continues at coordinate 124,555 of NZ_JAOCDI010000009.1, read as the reverse complement.
CGTTGTTGACTGCGCACAGATGAAGATACCAAAGCTTGTGGCAGGCCGAGATCGAGGCCAGCAACATGTCTTCAGGGTTCCAGCGTTCAGGGTTCCCGCGAAAGGCGGGGTCGGCAGAGCCAAGGATCGGTGCCTTGCCTGGAGCCTCCACGTTGAAGTCTCTCTGGTATGCCGTGTAACTGGCAGTGCCTTCACCCGTGTTACCTATCCAATTTACCGTGACAGCGTAATGGTGTTCTTTCATGGTCACTCCTGTGTCGAAAGATGGCCGGAAAATCTTGCCCATCGCTTGGGTGCTGTTATCTTGCTCTCGATTGAGGGCTCTCCACCAGCAACTAGTGTTTGCAGCGACGCATGAGCAATCCGAGCACATGCAATGATCCGAACTGCGAATAGTCCTGATTGCTGATTTTCTCGTGCTCTCTGTCGTGTCCTGGGCTTGAGGGTATCGAAACCCTATCTCAAGCTTGGGGCCTCAACACGCAAAATGGTGCTTCAGCTCAACGGAGCCTTCGCCGCCGCCTCGATCGCGTCGAGGTCCAACTCAATTGTTTCGGGCATGACGATTCCTTGGCCGCTCTTGCGACCGGCCTGTGCTTTAATGGGCGATTGTTGAAATGGATTTTTCTAGCGAGGGATAACGCTTATGTTTGCTGTCGGAATTGCGCTTCTTGCCGTTGGATTAGGCACTTCAAATCCTGGGCTCTGGATACCGGGCGCCGCGCTCATGGCTGCCTGCGTCGTGAAACGAGCACGCAGCTGACCCCTTGGCCCCCATATCGCGGCAGTGAATAGAGGGGGAAGGGGACAGGGGTTACACAGAAAGAGTACGGATTTGCCCTCAGATCAGAAGGACCTGCGCTGCGGTGCGGTCGTCCCTCAGCTTTTGCCCGGACGTGCGCCCACCTGGATCTGTGTGTAAGAAAGTGAAGCCTGTCGACCCGCACGGCGGCTCCGTATTGACTCACCGTGTTCTCTCATCTGGATAAAAAAATGTAATACACACCTTAAGCAGTGGATTCATTGGAACAGCTGTGTATTCTGTCTCTCCAGTCAAGAATATGAGTTCTAGGTCCGTTCCATGCGTAATCGCGGCAAAATCTATTGGGAATGGGCCAATTCTGCGTTGCATTCCCGCAACTACGATGAGCGCCTTCCCTGCGGCACTTTAATCAACATCCAAGCCCGACTCTCACTTGAAAACGCCACTCAACTTTTCTTGGGTATCTACGGGAAAAAAGGCGTGCTCTTGCTCGAAGAGGTACACCCTGACTGCCGTGGACAGAAACTGTCCGCGGCGATGGCCTGGGCGCTCGAGCGTGCTCACGACTGGGTCGCCAAGGCGTTTCCTGCGCCCAAGGCACCAGGGCCTGAACCACTCCCGCGCAGAGGCTCGCGTCTTCACGGATAACGATGCAGGGAAAACGGAACGCTCGTCAGATCGCTTGAGTCGTATCTCCATCAAAAGCGCATTGAGGCGCCCAGTTGGAGAAAGTGATGAGCCTTCAGTCCACCAGTCATGACCTTTACGTGCATTCCTACCTTGGTTACCAGGCATCGATTTACGTGCTGTGGGAGTCGAGCGTCGAATTTCCCACGGGGATGTTGGTCGAGGTAGGGAAGCCGGGCGCAACGGCGCGAACCCTGCGTGTGAGTCGACCATTCTCCTCTTCGACAGAAGCCATTCTCGAAGGGAAGGTTATGGCTGAACAGTACGTGGAAAGTCAGAAAAGCGGAGCTTGTGCTGCCAGGTGAGTTCGCCGAGGTCTGATCGGACCCACCGCAACCACGGGCAGGTCGACCGCCTGCGAATCTGTGCAGCTGTTGATAACGGTATTCCCTGTTCATCGAGTCGAGCCATTTCAACAGTAACCGCTTGCGTAAGTGCCGTTGTGGACGGTGGTGTTACCAGTCGTCGTGCTGCGCGGGTTCCAAAGTCGACCCGGTCCCCGCGTCGAAACCCTGCACATCAGTGGTCGATGATGTTGCGCTGCCGGTACTTGGGCCGGCGTGGTCTACTACCGCTTCACTGAAGCGGCTCTATCAGCTCAGCGTCTTGGTTGCGCACATTGCCAATGGCTGTGCTCACTCGATACCACTCGAAGGCCTCGGCTGGCTCGCCCAGGTTGAGCGCCATCTGCTCGGCTTGTTCGCCCGGCGTCGCGGGTTGCATCCACTCACGCGCAAGGTCTGGGGCCAAAACCACTGGCCTGCGGTCGTGCACATCTACCATTCCGCCCCGGGCATCGGCCGTAATGATGACGAACCCGTCATGCTCGCTGCCAGCGAACTGGCCGATGCTGGCGCAAAGGGAAGGGCGCCCGTCCCGGCGTCGGATGTAGTACGGCTGTTTCTTCGGTCCGCCTTCATCGACCCATTCATACCAGCCGTCGATCGGCGTTATGCCTCGGTGCGGCCAGATCGCCCGGAAGAAGGGACCGTGTGCCACCTTTTCGACCCTGGCGTTGATCGGCGCGGCACGGTCGGTCGCCCAATGCGGTCGCCAGCCCCATCTCACCAGGTCCGCCCGCGGGCCTGCTTCATCCACTCGCAAGAGTGCCATCGGCGTGGTCGGCGCGACGTTGTACCGGCCAAGTGGCTGGTCGCCGACGTTGTTCCGCCAGGCCTCTGGCAGGCTCAGGGTTTCGACAAAGTCGTGTATGCCTCGGTATTGACTCAACCTTCCACACATGCGCGGCCCTCCTGCCAGAGCAAGCATAGCGCTTGGGCGTATCGCCGGTGTGGAGGGGGCGACGGCGTGCCGTACGCGCAGTCCTGGCGGTGCAGGGCTGAATGAACGCCCCACCGCCATTCAGCACGGCGCCAAGTCTGATCTTCCAGGCGTTATAGGCTCGTTCGAGGGGACCCGAACGAAAATGCAGTACTTACCACCCTCCATCGATTCAAAGGCCACCAGCTTTTCCACCAGCGCGGCGCTCAAAACCTTGCCGGCGTTAAGCAGCAACATGCCGTTGTCGGCGTTCAGGTTGCGCGCAAGCACCATTCCCGGCGCCAGGTCACGGGTGGTACACACCTGGACTTCAGGGTCCACCAGGGTGAGATCGCTGTGGAACGAGGCGCAAACCTGGACGAAATCCTCAAGGAGTGCTGGGTCATACAACCGGCCGGCGTACTTGCGCAGGTAGAGCAAGGCCTCGTCACTGTTCATCTGCCGTTCAAGAATCAAACCCCGCTGCAGCTCAACGAAGTCCACGGCCAGCTTGAGCAAGCGAGCGCCGAACGGGATAGCTTCACCCTTGAGCCGGTCGGGGAAACCGCTGCCGTCCCAGTGTTCCTGGTGATGCAGGATCAGGCGCGCGGCATCTTTCATGGGCTCAAGGGTCATCAGCAGCGCTTCACTTTGGCGTGGGTAGTCGCGATAGCGGTCGCGGTCGCTGTGCATCAACTGGTCCGAAGGGGCAACGATCATGCTATCCGGCCAACTCAATTTGCCTATGTTGTACAGCGCCGCAGCCATGGCCAGATCGCGGCTGATCGCCTCGTCCAAGGCGTGGGCCCGACAGTAGCAACGCACCAGTTCGATGATCTGCCGATTGGTCTGCTTGGCTGGAGGCAGCCGCAGATTAGCCAACATCGAGAACACTTCAGTCCCGGTCACATAGCTGTGTTTCAGTTCTTCATAGGCCAGATCGAGCATGTCAGCGGTCTGCTGCAGCTCCGCGGTACGGGCTGCAACGCGTTTCTCCAGGTCGTTATTGAGCAGTCTCAACTGGGCGTTCTGCCGACGTGCCAGCAGCTCCAGGCGTTGGCGCTCGCGTTCGGAATGCTGGTGCTCCAGGGCCTGGCGCAAGGTCAGTAGCAATTCGTCGTCGTTCCAGGGCTTGCTGATGTAACGGTGGATCTGACCGTCATTGACGGCCTTGATGATTGCGCTCGGGTCGGCGTAGCCGGTCAGCAAGATCCTGACGGTCGATGGGTGATGCTGATTGATCTGTGCCAACAAGGTGGCGCCGTCCATACCAGGCATGCGCGCATCGCTCATCACCAGGTCTACCGGGCCCTCGGCCATCTGCGCCAGTGCCTGTTCGCCGCTGGTCGCCAGCTTCACGTCATAGGGTTGGCCACGCAATAGCCGACGCAGACTGCTAAGGATCGACTCCTCGTCGTCCACTAGCAACACGGTCGGCCGATAGGGTGGGTTCGGGTTCGGTTGCACTTCCATGGCAGGCCTCACGCGGTCGATCTATGGAGCACTCGAGCTCAACGAGTGCTTAGGTCAAAGGCTAGATCATTTTTCCGCGACAGGTGTCGGAGCAAGACGTGGCGGGTGGCAGGCAAATTGTCTGGAAGGCATCTAACCTGACGGCATGGCACCACCCTTCTGTATATCCGTAAGCCCAGGGAAAAGGATTCTCCCGGATGTTCGCGCAGACAACCTGTCGTTTTCGTTCCGTTCTTCACCCGCAGCGCTTGCGACGTTGCCTGAGCCTGTGGGTGCTACTCGTTCTGAGTGTGGACAGCGGGGCCGAGCTGCTGGACGAGCCGCTCAAGCCACTGCCTCCGATTCCCGCTCTGGCACCTGGGCGTGTCGAGCTGGGCCGCCAGTTGTTCAACGATCCACGGTTGTCGCGCAACGGCACACTGTCCTGCGCCAGTTGTCACCGTCTGGACAAGTACGGGGCCGATGACCGGGCGTTTTCCATGGGGGTAGATGGCCTGCCGCTTACGCTCAATACGCCAACGGTACTCAATGCCAGCCTTAATTTCCGACAGTTCTGGAATGGCCGGGTCGAGTCACTCGAGGAGCAGGGGGATGCGGTGATCACCAGCGCTCACGAGATGGGCGGAGACTGGCGCGTGATCGAGCAGCGCATCGCCGCAGACGTGCGTTACCGCCAGGCGTTCAAGGATGCCTACCCGGACGCGGTGACAAAGGACAACATCCTCAGCGCGTTGGCCGATTACCAAAGGACGCTTCTTACCCCCGGCGCACGCTTCGATCGTTACCTGCAGGGCGATACCGAGGCGCTTACCCTGGAGGAAAAATACGGCTACCAGCGCTTCAAGGACTATGGCTGCATCGCCTGCCACCAAGGGGTGAATATTGGGGGCAACATGTTCCAGAAATTTGGCGTGTTCGGCGACTACATCGCTGACCGCGGCAACCCCACCGAGGCGGATCAGGGCCGCTTCAACGTGACCGCAGAGGAGGCCGACCGGGGTGTGTTCAAAGTGCCGAGCCTGCGCAATGTGGCGATGACCGCTCCCTATTTTCACGATGGCTCGGCGCCTACGCTGGAGCGTGCGATCGACGTGATGTTCCAGTATCAGCTTGGACGAATCCCAAGCGATGAGGACCGCAGGCTCATCATGCTGTTCCTCAAAACCCTTACTGCTGAAAAGGCGGGTCAGCCATGAGGGTGATTTCTCGGCGTACAAGCCTGATTCTATTCAGTGGCTTGGTCTTTGTACTGGCGTCGATGCTGCTGTACTTGTACCTGAATTCCGGGTCTGAGCAGACCCAGACCTACAACGAATCCCGAGATCTCATTCGTCAGCTCAAGCAACAGGATGCTGTATGGGAAAACGAGGTGCTCAAGGCCCGGGTAGCCGTTTCCCATAACTACGATCCACTTGTGATCCCTCTCAAGGAGATGAAGCGGCTGTGGGCACGATTCGACCGCCGGGAAGCCGAGCAAGGGCGCGATGAATCAGACCAGTGGCGCGATGCCCATGACGGTTTTCTTTCTGCGTTCGGGGAAAAGGCTCGGCTCGTGGAGCAATTCAAGTCGCACAATGCCTTGTTGCGAAATTCGTTGGCATTTCTACCCACCGCCGAGGACGGTATTCAGGCCCAGATCAACACCATGCTGGTCCCGAATCGGCAGGAGGTACACGTATTCGTCACGGACACTTATGACCTCTTGCTAAGTGCCCTGGAGTTCGCGCAGGTTACCTCTGTGGAAAGGGCTGCCGAGATAGAGGTGGGGTTAGGCAACTTGGCTGTTAACACGGAGAACCTGCCCAAAGAATTCCAGACGCCCCTCAATCTGTTGAGCAATCACGTGGCGTTGATCCTGCGCGAGCAACCTGTCGTCAACCGCCTGCTCGAGCAGATCGAGGCGATCCCGGTTGCTGAACGCCTGGATACGATCACCAGCCTTTTGGACAGGGATCAACAGCAGGTTGAAAAGGTCAACCGTAAAAACCATCTCTACACGTTATGGCTATCAGGCTTGCTGATGTTCTCGGTCATTTGCCTGGCTGGGCTGCTGGTACGCAGCTTCGCCGAGGTGAGACGGGTCAACAACGCATTGCAAAGCGCCAATGACGTCCTGGAACAGCGGGTCGAGGAACGCACCCTGGCGCTCCGGAACGCTCAGAGCGAGCTGTTCAACGCCGCGCGCCAGGCAGGTATGGCGGAGATCGCCACCAATGTGTTGCACAACGTGGGCAACGTGCTCAACAGCGTGAACACATCCTCTGATCTCATCGCTCGAACGTTGCGCAGCAGCAAAACACAGGGTTTGGGCAAGGCCATGCAACTGTTTCGCGAGCATGCCACTGACATCGGTCGGTTTCTCGACGAGGATCCCCGAGGCCGGTTGCTTCCCGGCTACCTCAACCAGCTGACCGAGGCGATCGCCGATGAACAGAAGGAGATGGCGATCGAGCTGGAACGAATGAACAAGAGCATCGACCACATCAAGGAAGTGGTGGCCACCCAGCAATCCTATGCCGGCGCTAAAAATGTGCCAGAGCCGCTGTCGGTCAACGACCTGGTCGAGGACGCGCTGCGCATGAACGCAGGCGCGTTGACCCGGCATCAAGTGAGGGTAGTGCGCGACTTCGCAGATCTGCCTCTGGTGATGGGCGACCGGCATCGGCTGTTGCTGATTCTGATCAACCTGATCAGCAACGCCAAGTACGCCATGTCCGGCCCCGGCAGCGACCCGCGGACGATGATCCTCAGGACGCGCATCGTTGAGGGGGGCTTCCTGGAAATGAGCGTGCTGGACGAAGGCGAAGGCATTGCCCCTGAAAACCTGCAGAAGATCTTTGCCCATGGCTTCACCACGCGCAAGGACGGGCATGGCTTCGGCTTGCACAGTTGCGCCCTGGCCGCCCTCGAGATGAATGGTCACCTGACCGCACACAGCGACGGCCCTGGTTTGGGTGCTGTCTTTACCCTGAGGATCCCGCTGATCGCGGTGACGGAGCCTGCATGAGTGACATGATCAATCGCCGGATCCTGCTGATCGATGACATGCCGACTATCCACGAGGACTTTCGCAAGATCCTTGCCCCGGCCAGATCGCAGAACTCTGAGCTGGACGAAATGGAAGGGTTGTTGTTCGGCGAGCAGGTCAAGAATGAACGACCGGTATTCGAACTCGATTCAGCCTATGGCGGTGAGGAAGGACTCGGCCTGCTGAAGCGTGCGCTGCAGGCCAGCAAGCCCTACGCGTTAGCCTTCGTCGACATGCGAATGCCAGGTGGATGGGATGGCGCTCAGACCATTGAGCACCTGTGGGAAGAGGACCCGCTGTTGCAGGTAGTCGTCTGCACTGCCTACTCGGACTATTCCTGGGATGAGTTGCTCGACCGGCTGCAGGCCCACGATCGCCTGCTGATCCTGAAAAAACCGTTCGACAACATCGAGGTCCAGCAAATGGCCAGCACCCTGCTGACCAAGTGGGAAATGACCCAACGAGCCTCGCTGAAAATGCACCAGCTCGAACAGCGGGTAGAGCGGCGTACCCAGCAACTGACCCAGGCCAGCGAGGCGCTGCAGCTGGAGATCGAGGAGCGCAAGCAGCTGGAAAGCCAACTGGTGCAATCGGAGAAACTCGCCTCGTTGGGGCAGATGGCCGCCGGCGTGGCGCACGAGATCAACAATCCGATCGGTTTCGTGTCCTCCAACCTGGGCACTCTGGGAGGGTACTTCCAGCAACTGGCAGCGATGCTCGACGCCTATCGCGAGGCCGAACTGATGCTCGGCGCAAACGAAACCACTGGGCGCTTGCAAAGGCTTCGTGAGCAGACGGAACTGGAGTTCCTCATGGAAGACATCCCGATCCTCATCAAGGAGTCCAAGGACGGAATCGGTCGAGTGGCGCATATCGTCAAGGACCTCAAAGACTTCTCGCGCGTTGACAGCGCTCAGCAGTGGCAACTAGCCGATTTGCAGCAGGGCATTGACTCCACGCTTAACATCGTCGCGAGCGAGCTGAAACATAAAGCCGACCTGGTAAAACGGTACCAGCCGTTACCCCCTGTCGAATGCCTGCCGTCGCAGATCAACCAAGTGATAATGAACCTGGTCCTTAACGCCGCCCAAGCCATGGGCCCCGAGCGGGGCACCATCACATTGGGCACTGCTCATCAAGGCGCCTGGGTGTGCATCGAAGTTGCAGATACAGGCGCGGGGATAGCACCGGAGAACATCAAGAAAATCTTCGATCCTTTTTTCACCACCAAGCCCGTCGGCCAAGGTACAGGGCTAGGCCTGTCCCTTTCCTATGGCATTGTAAAGAAACACGGTGGGGAGATAACCGTATCAAGCCAGGTCGGAGTGGGAACAACGTTTCGTGTACAACTGCCGGTAAAGCAGAGCGCAACGCTGTGATGGCGCACGCGTTCTACCGCTGGCTGGCATGAAGTGCACGGCCCTGACGAGTGGAGGGCTCGCTTGGGTCGGCTTGCGCACTGATTCAAAGAACCCTGCATTGTGCTATGGGAGAGCGGCGCAGTCTGTGATAATGGGCAATGACAAGGGCCCTATCATGCTGACTATCTCCAATAACGTGCATCTGCCAGATGCCGAAATCGAACTCACATACATCCGCGCGCAAGGCGCGGGTGGGCAGAATGTCAACAAAGTGTCCAGCGCGGTACACCTGCGCTTCGACATCCAGGCCTCATCGTTGCCCGAGTTTTACAAGGCGCGGCTGCTGGCGCTGCGTGACAGTCGCATCACCGGCGACGGCGTGTTGATCATCAAGGGCCAGCAGTACCGCACCCAGGAGCAGAACCGTGTTGACGCATTGGCGCGTCTTGCCGAGTTGATCATCACCGCAGGCAAGACCGAAAAGAAACGCCGCCCCACTAAGCCGACCCTCGGCTCGAAGACCCGCCGCCTCGAAGGAAAAGCCAGGCGGAGCACTGTCAAGGCGGGGCGGGGGAAGGTGGAGTTCTAGTGTCTGTATGAACAGCGTTGAGACGAAGTTCAGGCAAGGCGAAAACAGCCGAGGAAGCGGAGTTTACGGGTTGTAATTGAGCATTTCGAGGGCGGCCTCACCGAGTATCAAGGTATTTCATACAGCGCCTAGAAGGAGATATACCCAATGTCGTCGAGCTGACGGTAGATCTTTGCCGCTGATTTTTAATTTTGGTTTGAACTTGAACTGCGTTAGGATTCTCTAAACAGCATCCACGTATTCAGGAGTATGCACATGTCGCGTTTGGCAGAGTTTAGACAGCTTGAACAGAAGTTGGCGGCCCAGTTGGCCGAACTGGAAGCCATGAAAAGCAGCGGTGAGCTTCAGAAAGAGATCGAGTTCGAGACCAAGCTGCGTGACCTGCTAAGCAAATACGGTTACAGCCTGCGCGATATCATCAACATCCTGGATCCTCAGGCCAGTCGCCGGTCCGCAGCTCCTGCGGCTACAGAGAAAGCCCCACGCCGTGCTCGGCAAGTGAAGCAGTACAAGAACCCGCATAATGGAGAGGTCATCGAGACCAAGGGTGGCAACCACAAGCTGCTCAAGGAATGGAAAGCCCAGTACGGGGCAGAAGAAGTGGAATCCTGGGTGTCCTGATTTGTGCTGATGTCGCCCTCATTGCGCTATCTGAAACGCCTTGTTCTTTTTCGAGGAAGCGACAGCGTCGCCTCCTCGAAATACGGCGTTGGGCGGAATGAGCTGACGTGGTTAAACAGGAAGTTTCGCCACTAAGCGCTCAGCGCCCGTTTCAATACTTCGTAAATTTTGGCATCAGCCGATTGGGCGACATTGAAACGGAGGAAATCACCCGCAGCCATCGACTGGCTGAACGCATTTCCGGGCGCCAGCACTACACCTTCATTCAAGCAAGCCCGAGCCAGTGTTGCTGCATCCTTGCCTTGAGGAAGTTGGCACCAGACGTACATGCCTGACTGGGGCGTTATCCAGGGCTTGATACCAATGGCTTGAAGCCTCGCTACCGTTCTGTCCATAGCCTCGGCCAGCCTGAGGCGAACACTTTCCATGTGTTTCCGGTACCCGCTATCGGTAATCGCCAGATGGATGATGTCCGCGGCCAGGCGGCCACCCCCGAATGTGGTCGCAATCTTGAGATCGACCAGGCTCTCGATCCAGTCACTGCGAGCCGCGATGTAGCCGCATCTAATCGAAGCAGAGATGGTCTTTGAAAAGCTACCTATCTGGATGACACGAGAGAGGCCATCGAAGGCAGACAGCCGTGGCGCTGGTGCATTCTCGAAATCCCCGAAGATATCGTCCTCTACGATCACCAGGCTGGAGGTGTCGGCCAGCTTTAGCAACCTGTGTGCCGTGACCGGAGACAGGGTGGCGCCGGTCGGGTTGTGGATGCCTGAATTGGTTATGTACAACCGGGGAGAATGCGCGAGCAGGGCAGCGCCAAAAGCATCGATGTCCGGGCCCGTCGCGGTGTAGGGAACCCCTACGATGTTCACCCTGTGCGCTTTCAGCAGTGCATGAAAATTGAAATAGCAGGGGTCATCGACCAGCACAGTGTCCCCCGGCTCCAGCAGAAAACGGCAGATCAGGTCGATGGCGTGGGTGCCGGACTCAGTGAGCATGATCTGTTCAAGAGGGGCTTCGATCCCGATGCCTGTCAGCTTCCGTGACAAGAATTGCCTGAGCGGCAGATGCCCAAGTGGTGAGGCGTACTCCGTCAGTTTCGACGTGTCAGAACGGGCAACGGTGCGAAGCGCTTTGCGCAAGCCGGCTTCGAACATCCAGGAGGCAGGTAGCCACCCGCACCCTGGTTTCAATGCATCGCTAGCGGTGTCAAGAGACTGGCGCGAGATCCACAGCGGGTCCACTTCACGATCAAGCCTTGGGCCGAGTTCGGTGAGCACCAAGGGCGCCACTGGCCCGGCTACGTAAAAGCCGGAGCCAGGACGAGAATTGAGTACACCCTCTGCCATCAGCCTTTCATAGGCCTCAAGCACCGTAGAAACCGACACCTGCATGGTCTGAGCCATCGCACGCACCGAGGGAATTCTCGCGCCTGGTGTGTAGGTTCGAGAGGCTATCCGCGACTGGATTTCACCCATGACAGTTCGAATTCGCGTTCCGTCCCGTTTCATCGCACCCTCAACTGTGCTGGAGTCATATGCATAACAGTTTGGTTTAAGTGTATTGGATTGTACATGGCCTGGGTGAGCCTGTCGGTGATGTACTGAGCCTTGGCTTATCGAGGACTTACCGATGGAAAAATCAGCAACCGGGTGGATCAACGGTTTCATAGGCGTCGCCATTTTTGCGGGTTCGTTGCCGGCAACCCGAGTGGCAGTGGCCGACTTCGAACCGACGTTCCTCACCTGTGCCCGGGCGACAATTGCCGCCATGCTGGGCGCGCTTTTTCTGATCGTGCTACGCCAGCCTCGACCTAAACGGCGGGATTTGTCGCCTTTGGCCGTAACAGCGCTCGGCGTCGTTATCGGTTTCCCGCTACTGACAGCATTTGCCCTTCAGCACATAAGCTCTGCTCACTCCATCGTTTTTGTCGGGCTCCTGCCATTGTGTACCGCAGGATTTGCGGTTTTGCGGGGCGGTGAACGACCTCGGCCATTGTTCTGGCTGTTCTCGTTGACAGGTGCCGGGTTGGTCGCTGGCTATGCGTTGATGAACGGAGGCGAGGCGTCGGCGGTGGGCGATCTGCTGATGTTGGCTGCGGTTGTGGTCTGTGGGTTGGGCTATGCCGAAGGAGCGCGCCTCTCGCGGACATTGGGTGGTTGGCAGGTGATCAGCTGGGCGTTGCTGGTAGCGTTGCCGTTCATGCTGCTGCTGACGGTGGTCAATCTTCCAGCCCCTGATGACTTTGCCAGGGTAAGTGCCCCTGCGTGGTTCAGCTTTGGCTACGTTTCACTGTTCAGCATGCTGATCGGGTTTGTGTTCTGGTACCGAGGGCTCGTCCAGGGGGGGATTGCGGCAGTGGGCCAATTGCAACTCTTTCAGCCGTTCATGGGGCTTGGGCTGGCAGCGTTGCTTCTGCACGAGCATGTCAGCTGGACGATGCTGCTCGTGACGCTGGGGGCTGTCATCTGTGTTTATGGGGCCAGGAAGTATGCCTAAGCACAGCGACGTGCCCAGTCAAACAGCTGGGTATAGCCCCCGCCGTCTGCCCCCGGGGTGAGTTGCACAAAACACCTGATCCTTTATGTAAAAGGATCAGGTTTAACCTGACTTACAGGCCCAGTTCAGTCAGCCCTGGGTGATCATCCGGACGGCGACCCAGTGGCCAGTGGAACTTGCGCTCGCTTTCCTTGATGGGCATGTCGTTGATGCAGGCGAAACGGCGGTGCATCAAGCCATCGGCTTCAAACTCCCAGTTTTCGTTGCCATAGGAGCGGAACCAGTTGCCCGAATCGTCGTGCCACTCGTAGGCGTAACGGACGGCGATGCGGTTGTCGGTGAAGGCCCAGAGCTCTTTGATCAAGCGGTAGTCCAGTTCTTTCTTCCACTTGCGAGTGAGGAAGTCCCGAGCTTCTTCACGGTTGTTTGCAAACTCGGCACGGTTACGCCATTGGGTGTCCACCGTATAGGCCAGGGCAATCTTTTCGGGTTCGCGGGTATTCCAACCATCCTCAGCGAGTCGGACCTTTTCAATCGCCGATTCGCGAGTGAAAGGAGGAAGTGGCGGACGAGCGTGTTCGTTGGACATGGTGGTGCCTCCAATCTTTTGGATGGTTCAGTTGGGTGGGTATTTCTTTAACTTTAAGCGCTTGCGCGTTGCACGTCCTTGAGCAAGACCTTTGCGATTTCTCGTGCACTGTCGAGCGCGGTGTGATCACCCATGACGTGGGCCACGGTTATCGTGCCCTCTATAATCAAGAGAAGTTGCTTGGCCAAGCCAGTCGGATCGTTAACACCTAATTCGCTGGTCAGTTCTAGCGTGTAGTCCAGCAGCTTTTGTTTATGCAGTTTTGCGATCTGTCGAACAGGATCGTCTGCGTTACCCACCTCTCCGGCGGTGTTGATAAAAGCACATCCGCGAAAACCGTCTGACTCGAACCAACTTTTCAGGGCATCAAAAATGCCAAGGATGCGTGCCTCTGGCGTTTGCGCTTTTTCGCATTCACTTCTGAACCACGTCATCCAGCGTATATCGCGTGCATTGAGTGCCGCCGCTGCTACGTCGTCTTTATTCGCAAAATAGCGATAAATACTTTTACGGGCGACGCCCGAGGTCTTTACCAAGAGGTCCATGCCCGTGGCGTGAATCCCGTTTTCGTAAATAAGCTTCTCGGCAGTCGCCAGGATTTTTTCGCGTGTATCGGTCATTGGCTTATCCATGTAGTCAGAGTAGAACGATCGTTCTCCCTGGTCAAGCAGCTCTTGAAATTATTCGATTGCGTGCAAGCGGGGCGCCGGCGTGCTTTCGATCACAGTGGCTGGCTTCGCGCTGATCAGTCGCGCTCCAGTTCGGCGAAGCGGCTGGACAACCAGGCGTGCAGGTGCCTTACCGCAGGCGACAGCTGCTTGCGGTGCGGGCACACCAGGCTCAGTGGCATGGCGGGCCCGGGGTGATCCTGCATGAGCACGACAAGTCTTCCCGCCAGCACATCGTCGCTCACATCCAGCCAGGACTTGTAGGTTATCCCTTCGCCGGCCACGGCCCAGCGCCGGGCGATATCGGCGTCGTCGCAGAGCAGGGCGCCACGCACTTGGACGGTCTGCGTTCCCAGTTGCCACTTGTCGTAGACCCGCCCCTGCTGCATGTACAGCAGGCACTGGTGTTCGAGCAGATCTTCGGGGGCTTGGACGGTGCCTTGCCGCGCCAGGTACTCGGGCGAGGCCACCAGCACCTTACGGTTCCAAGGTGCTAGTGGCAGGGCTATATAGTTGGCTTCGGCGTTCAGGCCATAGCGGATGGCGATATCTACCGGATCGCGAAAAAGATCGGCGATCTGGTCGGAGAGAAACAAGCGCAGGTTCAACTGTGGATGCTCTCGGCGAAACGCCGTGAGCCAGGGCAACAGCACGTTGCGGCCCAGATCGGAGGGTGCAGCCACCTGCAAGGTTCCGCTGAGCTGGGCGCTTTCCTGACGCAGGTTGTCGCGCCCGTGCCTGAGGGCTTCCAGGGCGACAAGGGCCGAGGGCAGGTACCGCTCGCCTTCGGCTGTCAGGCGCAAGCTGCGCGTGGTGCGGGCAAACAATCGCACATCCAGTTCACGCTCCAGGCGCTTGACTGCCTCGGCTGCCTGGCCAGGTAGCAGGTCGGCCTCGTGGGCCGCCGCGGTAAAGCTGCCCAGCGCAGCGCTGCGAACGAAGATACCCAGGTCGTCGAGACGGATCATTATCACTCCTGCAATGAAAGTGTTGACGGACAGGGCCCGTTTTTCCCGGGCGCCTGGGACGCCAGACTCGATGCCAAATCAAACCACATTCAGCAGTGAGTGCCTATGAAAGCGATCAGTTTCATCCACAAAGGCTTGCCTATCGAAGACCCTGCGTCTCTCCAGGACATCTTCATGCCCAAGCCCAGCCCTGGGTCCAGGGACATTCTGGTCGAGGTCAAAGCCGTGTCGGTCAACCCCGTAGACACTAAGGTACGCGCGGGAACTTTCACGGGAGAGCCGAAAATACTCGGCTGGGACGCGGCCGGTATCGTCCGCGAAGTCGGGCGTCAGGTGACCCTGTTCAAGCCCGGAGACCAGGTGTACTACGCCGGTTCCATCGCCAGGCCCGGCAGCTACAGTGAATATCACCTGGTTGACGAACGTATCGTCGGGCATCAACCGCGCAGCCTGGGTGCGGCGCAGGCAGCCGCGCTGCCGCTGACGGCCATCACCGCCTGGGAACTGCTGTTCGATCGCCTGGGGATCGCGGAGGGCGGCGGGGAGGGCGATGCCCTGCTGATCGTTGGCGCTGCCGGTGGCGTCGGTTCGATGCTGGTGCAGTTGGCCCGGCAACTGACCCGCCTGACGGTTATCGGCACGGCCTCCCGCGCCGAGACCAGCAACTGGGTACGCGAACTGGGCGCCCATCACGTCATCGATCACAGTGCGCCGCTGCAAGGGCAGCTGCAGGCCCTGGGGATCGAGTCAGTCAGCCATGTCGCCAGCCTCACCCATACTGATCAGCACTTTGCGCAACTGGTTGAAGTGCTGCGCCCCCAAGGTCGCCTGGGCGTGATTGACGACCCGCAGACCTTGGACGTCATGCCGCTCAAGCGCAAGTCGCTGTCGCTGCACTGGGAGCTGATGTTCACCCGCTCGCTTTACGAAACCGACGACATGGTGCGCCAGCACGAGCTGCTCGAGCGCGTGGCCGGGCTGATCGATCAAGGCATCCTGCGTACCACCTTGGGCGAGCATTTCGGCGCCATCAATGCCGCCAACATGCGCCGTGCCCATGCGCTGGTCGAGAGTGGCAAGGCGCGCGGCAAGATCGTCCTGGAAGGCTTCTGAAACCTGTTTGACAGACAACGGCGGACCGGTCGATCCGGTCTGCCATGAGCATGCTTGAACGAACCGTGTTTCTCCGCGCCGCGCACATTCCCGGCGCTACGCCCGGTGAAACTCATGCACACATTGAAGCAGGCAGTACCGCGCCTGCTCTTTGCCACTGACCAGGAGCTTGATGTGAACCGACAAGATTACCCCCTCGTTTCCCTCGCCATCCTCAAGGCCAAGCCAGGCCAGGCCCCAAAGCTGAAAGCGGCCTTGCTGGCATTGATCGAACCGACTCGGGCGGAGCCCGGCAACCGCGACTACATGTTGTTCGAACGCAGCGACGAGCCTGGGACGTTCTACATGCGCGAGGCGTTCGACCATCGGCAGGCCCTGGACGCGCACCTGACCACCGCTCACTTCCAGCGGTTTGCCGAGCAGGCCGAACAGCTGTTGGCGGAGCCCTTGCAACTGATCTTCCTTGACCCGGTGTCATCTGCCGTTGCGCCCTGTCCCTGAGGCAGGCCAGGCAATGCGACCCGCCCTGGGGCACTGTTACCTCGACCGATGTGGATGGCTGTTCTCGAGGACGTTGGCGCCAGTTTGCGAGTGGGTCGCCATTCCAAGTTCAAGGACGCCGCTGAACTTTGGTTGCCAGCTGCTTGATGCTGGGTTCTTTTGAACGTACGGCGCGGTGTTCAAACAGACTTATCAGGGTGCCCGTAATTGCAATCAGCGCCAGCATAAATAATCCGATGTCCGAATTTTCCATGGTCTCGTCCTGCGGGTTGATGGGTACAGGTTGACACTATTTCTTGGCACGGCGGGTCATGCCATACGCCGTAAAGCCACGGCCATGGCCCCGCCAAGTACCGCCATGGCCAGCAGCAGCGTGGGGAACGTCAACCACCAGGGCATGCCGGCGGTCATCATGCTGAACTCCGACATGCCGCCGATGCTGGCAAGCAGGTTCAACGGCAGGAACACCACATTGATCATGGTCAGGTTGCGCAGCGCGTGGTTCATGCCGTTGTTGGCCAGGTTGCCGCGGGCCTCGATCAGGTTGGTAAAGACCTGGGCATGGATCTTCGCCTGCTGGTAGCTTTGCTCGTTTTCGATGATCAGGTCATTCAGCACTTCCAGTTGCTCGGGCCCGAAGCCGTGTTTCTGGCCATGGCTGCGCAGCAGGGCTAGCACGGCGCCATTGCTTTGAATGGCGTTGACGTAATACACCAGGCTTTCGCTAAGGCTGTACATCTGCACCAGGTGCTGGTTGTCCATGGACCGATCGAACTGCAGCTGGATTTCGCGGGCCACCTGCTTTACCACCCGCAGGTGGCCCAGGTAGTGATGCACGCTCTCAGCCAGCATCGCCATCAGCACATCCAGTGGGGTACTCATGCCCGCCTGCCGGTCTACCCCGGCGAGTAGCGAGTTGGCGGCGCAGATCACCACCAGGCGCTTTTCGCTGAGTACAACGCCGAATGACGAGACATTGAATACCCGGCCATCGAAGCTTTCCGGGCGCTTCCAGATCAGGAACAGATGATCTGGCTTGATCTCGATACGCGCCACTTCATCCGGGTCCAGGGAGGACTCCAGCGACTGGGCACTGACCCCCAGGCACTCGCACAACCGGGATTGCTCCGTTGCGTCCGGCGCGACACACAACCAGACGCTGGCTCGTTCCTCGGGGGCTTCAAGGAGGGCACCGTCTACGGCGAGGTAGTATTCGATCATCGTTTACCAGGCCTGGCCGAGGTGTTTACGTTCAAGCCGCTGCACGAAAGCCTGCAGCACTCGCTGGTAAAGCGCGTTACCCAGCACGGCGTCTTCGGTGCCGGCATCGAGGTTGGGGTTGTCGTTGACTTCGATCACCAGTACACGGTCGCCGGTCTGCTTCAGGTCCACACCGTACAGCCCTTGCCCGATCAGCCTGGCAGTGTCGACGGCCAGCTTTACGACTTCGGGCGGTGCCTGTTCCACCGGGACCGCGCGGCACAGACCGTTGACTTCGCCGGCCTGGGCCTTGTGGTTGTAGATTTGCCAGTGGCCCTTGGACATGAAGTACTGGCAGGCATAAAGCGCTTCACCGTTGAGTACGCCGATACGCCAGTCGTATTCGGTGTAGCAGTACTCCTGGGCCAGCAGCAGTACCGAGTGTTCGAACAACTCCTGTGCTGCCGAGGCCAGTGCCTGGGCGTCGGCGACCTTGATCACGCCTTTCGAGAAGCAGCCGTCGGGAATCTTCAACACCAGCGGAAAACCGAGGCGCCGGCCCACAAGTTCGAGTTCCTGCGGGCGGTCCTTGTACAGGATCTCCGTGGCCGGTGCGCCGAGGTTGTGGCGTTTGAGCAGATCGGCGAGGTACACCTTGTTGGTGCAGCGCAGGATGGAGGAGGGGTCGTCGATCACCACCAGGCCTTCGCTTTCGGCCTTTTTGGCAAAACGGTAGGTATGGTCGTCCACCCGCGTGGTCTCCCGAATGAACAAGGCGTCAAATTCGGCCAGGCGTGCATAGTCCTTCTTTTCGATCAGCTCTACATCGATGCCCAGCTGTTTACCGTTTTCGATGAATTGCTCCAGCGCCTCAGGATTGGACGGCGGCAGCGCCTCGGCCGGGTCATGCAGAATCGCCAGGTCGAACCGGGCCAGGCGTTTGGAGGCGGGCTGACGCCACGTCCGGCGGTTGAAGGCATCCAGCGCGTTGGCAAACAAGTACTGCTGCTCATCCCGCAGTTTGTGCAGCGCGCCGGCCTTGATCCCGTCGATCTGCCAGGTATCACGCCTGCGAAACTCCACCAGCAAGACAGGGCAGGGGAACGACTCGAACAGCTGTCGACCGATATCCTGAAGGGGTTCAATGGCGGTCCGCCCGAAATACAAGGTGAGGGTGAAAGCCTCGGTGCTGCCATAGGGGTGATCGGCCAGGGCTCGCTCCAGCGTGCGTTCCAGGTCATCCAGCCCCACGCCATAGAGCGCCTTGCGGGTAAGCTCGCTGATGGTTCGCACTGACGGGAACACCTTGTGGCCCCGTGCCTCGGCGAGCAGCGAGCAGTAGTAGCCTTGCCCCAGATACTTGTAGCTGCGGCACAGGTTGATTACCTGCGTACGCCTCGCAACATCGTCGCTGTGTTCAAAGTAGTCCTGGGCCAGCATCAGGCTCTCGCTGGGAAAGTAGCTGGCCCAGTCTTCCTTGCGCTCCACCACGATCAGCAAGCGGTTACCGGCGCTCCGCTTACTGGGTGGCTCCTCGGAGAGGGTTATTGTGGAAACTTCGGTTTTGGCCAATACTTCGGCCACGTTGGCTTGCACCGCTGACATGAGTATTCGATCCCTGTTGAAGAAGACGCCCCTTCAATAAATCACGGGTTTCCCGACCTGTCCCGGTTCGTTACTCAAACATTACGGTGTTGCCATGGCTTTTGATTTTCGCTTTGCATCGGTGGCCGATATCGATGCGCTGGTTGCCCTGGAGCAGGACTGTTTCACCCTCGACCGCCTGAGCCCGCGTAATTTCAACTGGATGGTGCGACGCGCCAATGCCAGCCTTATTGTCGCTGAACAACAGGGGCATCTGGCGGGCTACGCGCTGCTGCTGTTCCATCGCGGCACGTCACTTGCCCGTCTGTATTCAATTGCCGTAAGCCCGGCCTGGCGCGGCCATGGGTTGGGCCAGCAGTTGCTGGAGCAGGCCCAGGCAAGTGCGCTTGAGCGTAATTGCGCCTGGCTGCGCCTGGAGGTGCGTGCGGACAACCCTGCGGCCATCAGCTTGTACGAAAGCAATGGCTATCAACGCTTCGCTGTGGTTGAGAACTACTACGAAGACCACAGCCAGGCGCTGCGTTTCGAGAAGCGTATCCTGCGCAGTGCTCCGCCCCCTGCACGGCAAGTGCCGTACTACGCGCAAACGACCGAGTTCACCTGCGGAGCGGCCTGCCTTTTGATGGCCATGGCTGCGGTCGAACGGGGGCGGGCCATGCACCGCAGCGAGGAAATTCAACTGTGGCGAGAAGCGACCACCATCTTCATGACGGCAGGGCACGGCGGTTGCAGTCCGCAGGGGCTTGCACTGGCGGCCTGGCGCCGCGGGTTCGAGGTGTGCATGGTGGTCAGCCAGCCTGGATCGCTGTTCCTCGATGGAGTACGCAGTGCTCAGAAAAAAGACGTAATGCAATTGGTCGAGGACGGCTTTGCCGGAGCGTTGGCCGAAACCGACGTGCATCAGGTGCTGGCGCCCGGCCTTGATGTGCGGTCAGCGTTGCAAGACGGGTTCAGGCCGGTGGTGCTGATTAGCAGCTACCGTTTCACTCGTCTGAAAGCCCCGCACTGGATCTTGGTCACGGGTTGCGATGACGAATTCGTGTACCTGCATGATCCTGATGTGGATCACAGCCGCCAAAAACGCATCCTGGACTGCCAGCATCTGCCAGTAAGCCATGCCGAATTTCAGCGCATGAGCAGTTTCGGCAGGCAGCGGGTAAGGGCCGCTGTGCTGTTGCGCGGGCGATAGAACGGCTGTGCAGGTGGGTACGTATGGCATGGGCATGGAGTGAACATGAATAGTGCTCCGGATGGGCTCACATGCCGGAGCACTTTGCGCTTCAAGCGTGAAGCAATGCCTCGAGCTGGCCCTTGCGGTCAAGACGGGCCAAGTCATCGAAGCCGCCGACATGCACCTTGCCAACAAATATCTGTGGGACAGTTCGGCGCTGGGATCGCTGCATCATTTCCGCCAGGTGCAGGGGTGACGTTTCAACGTTGATTTCGTCAGGGGTGATGCCCTTGCTCGACAGCAGTCGCTTGGCGCTCAGGCAGTATGGGCAGTGAGGGGTGGTATAGATAGTCACAGGGCTCATGGCGGTTACTCTCCTAGTTTGCCGATGGCGGAAAGTCGATATCGGTAGCGGCGATGTTGTTCAGGTAGTTGGTCAGGGTTAACAGCGTGACCTGTGCCACCACCTCCACGATCTTGCTATCAGTAAGACCTGCCTCACGCGCGGCAGCGATCTGCTCGTCACTCAACTGGCCGCGCCTTGCCGTGATCTGCTGCGCCAGTGCGGCAACGGCGCTGAGTGTGCCGGCTCGGGCTTGGCTTACGGCCTCATCGTTCAAACCCGCCTTGCCGCCGAAGAAGGTGTGTGCGGCCAGGCAGTAGTCGCACCCGTTGATTTCCGAGGTGGCGAGGGCAACGACTTCACGCTCGGCGGCGCTCAGTGAGCTTTTACCCAACGCTTGGGCGAGGCCCAGGTAACCATTGAGTGCGACCGGAGCGTGCGCCAGGGTCCTGAATGCGTTGGGAATGAAGCCGAGACCTTTTTGAATGCCTTCGAGAGCTGCGCGCGAGCCAGTAGGCGCCTGGTCCAGCGAGAGAGCGGTAATACGAGTCATGGTCGTTCTCCAATAGGTTGAGTAACCGGCTTGTCTATCAAGCTTGGGGTCCATACTAGAGAGGCAGACTTTTCTTTCGGCTTCAGATCGTCGAAGTTATGCAACAGATCGTCTAAACCTGAGTGCGCTATGGACCGACTGTCGACACTACTTAAGCACTTCAACCTGCACGCTAGTGCGTTTCACCAGGGTGGGTTCTGTGGAACGACCCACCTTGGGCAACACAGTGTCGGGCACGCCCATCTGTTGCGCTCGGGGCGTCTGGCCTTCAAGGACAAGCGTGGGCAGCGTATCGAGTTGACCGAACCCACCCTGATTCTGGCGGTGCGCCCGCAGGAGCATCACTTGCTTGCCACCGACGCCGATGAAGCGGAGTTAGTGTGCGCCACCCTGCAATTCGATGGCGGCGCCAACAATCCGCTGACCCTGGCTTTGCCGGACTTCATCATCAAGCCCCTCGGCGAATTGCAAGGCCTTGATGGCACCCTTGACTGGCTGTTCGAAGAAGCCTTTGGAGATGAGTGTGGTCGTGATGTCATTCTCAATCGCTTGTTCGAGCTGATGATCATTCAGCTGCTTCGCCACCTCATCGCCAGCCGCAGCATCGCCTCGGGAATGATGGCGGGTCTGGCCAACGCTCAGCTGTCTCGCGCGCTTGTGGGGATCCACGATGAGCCGCAGCGCAATTGGTCCGTGGCGGAACTGGCGAATCTTTCGGGCATGTCGCGGGCAAGCTTCGCTTCGCACTTTCGCGAGATCGTGGGTATTACGCCTGCGGACTACCTGGCGAACTGGCGCATCAGTTTGACGCAAAAACGCCTTCGCGAAGGGCGCCCCATTGCCCTGATCGCCGATGAGGTCGGCTACGAAAGTCCTTCTGCGCTAGCCCGAACCTTTCGCCGCAAGGTGGGTGCGAGCCCGAAACAATGGCTGCAGCAGGGAACGGTGTGACGCCTGGTCGACCGACTTGCACGCCAGGGAATGAGCAAGGTCCTGCGCCTCATCGGGGTGGCCTACACGTTCTCCCGAAGAAAATCGATGAACGCCATCGTCCTTGCCGAGCGGCGCCGCTCACGGCTGAACACGGCGCTGACCGGCAGCGCGGTCGTCTGGTATTCGTCGAGCAGGCTACACACGCCACCCTGCTCGAAGTCCGCAGCAAACAGCCACTGCGGAGACAGGGAGATGCCCAGGCCTCCGAGGACCATCTCACGAATGGCCTCGCTGTTGTTGCTGGTGACGTTGCCTTTGATTGCAACCTCAAGTGCTTCGCCACGACGGGTGAAGTGCCAGCGGTCGTAATGCTCAAGCAAGGTGAAGGCGATGCAGTTGTGGCCTGCCAGTTCGGCGGGCTCGCGTGGCTGGCCATGGCGATCGAGATAGGCCGGTGCAGCATAGACTCGCCGTGTGCTGGTGCCCAGGGGCACGGCCACCAGCCCCTCGCTCTTCACCACACCAATGCGGATGGCCAGGTCGATGTTTTCCATGAGCAGGTCTTCGTTGTAATCGTTCAGGCGCAGGTCAATCTGCACATCGGGGTGGCGCTGTAGAAAAGCCCCGATCAGGGGCGCTATGCACAGCCTCCCATAGCTGACCGGTGCGGCTATTCGCAGGGGGCCGGCGATCTGCTCCTGGCCGCTGGCGAAGCTGCGCGTGGCATGCTCTAGCTGGCTGAGAATCTCCTGGCAGTGGCTGTAGAAGCGTTGCCCTTGATCGGTGAGGGCGAGGTGCCGGGTGCTGCGGGCGAACACGGCTCCGCCCAGGTACTGCTCCAACGCACGGACCTGCTTGCTGACTGCCGGCTGCCCCATGTTCAGCTCCCGAGCTACTGCGGAAAACGAGCCGCGCTCCACGACGCGCACGAAGATGCGCATGCTGTCGAACAGGTCCATCGCTATTGGGCCTCTTTGGGGAATAAGTAATATCCAAATTTAGTTTCTTATCGGAATGAGGAAGACGGTGCAACCTGTAAGCGTCCACTCATTCAGAGGTTCCCGTCATGAATCAGACCATGTTTGCCGCTATCGCCGAATCCGCCCAGACCCCGCTGGTCGTGCGCCACATCGCCCGCCCTGTGCCCGGTAAGGGACAGGTATTGGTGCGGATTCACGCCGCCGGGGTCAACCCGCTCGACACCAAGATTGCAATCGGTGCGGGTGCTCACGCCCGCCAGGAGTTGCCGGCCGTGCTCGGCCTGGATCTCGCCGGTACGGTCGTCGAACTGGGCGAGGCAGTTGATGGCTTCACGCCTGGCCAGGAGGTCTTCGGCATGGCCGGCGGAATCGGCGGCGCCCAAGGCACCCTGGCCGAATACATCGCCGTGGATGCCAGGCTGATTGCATCTAAGCCGCATGCACTCGGCATGCGTGAGGCTGCCGCGCTGCCGTTGGTATTCATCACCGCCTGGGAAGGTTTGGTAGATCACGCCAATGTTCGTAGTGGTCAGCGTGTGCTGATTCATGGCGGCGCAGGTGGCGTCGGCCAAGTTGCGGTGCAATTGGCCAAGGCTCGCGGTGCCGAAGTCTACGCCACCGGTTCCGCGGGCAGTCTAGACTTCATTCGCTCGCTGGGGGCCACGGCAATTGACTATCAGGCGCAGGGTGTAGAGGCCTATGTCGAACAATTTACGGCCGGGGAAGGTTTCGACATCGTTTATGACACCGTCGGCGGCAGCACGTTGGACGCGTCATTCAAGGCAGTAAAGCCTTATACCGGGCACGTACTCAGCTGCCTCGGTTGGGGCCAGCACAGTCTCGCGCCTTTATCCTTCAAAAGTGCCACCTACTCGGGCGTATTTACCCTGGCACCGCTGCTAACCGGCAAGGGACGCGAACACCATGGAAGTATCCTGCGCGAGGCTGCCGTTCTGGCCAATGCCGGGCAACTGGCGATCCGGGTGGACCCGCAACAGTTTGCATTGGATGAGGTCAACGACGCATTCCGACAGGTCGCCGAAGGTCGCGGCAGGGGCAAGACGGTTATCCAGTTGATAAGTGAATAGTCTCCTGAGCTTTATCTATCAGTAATTACCCGCCGGAAACGCCCGCTTCAAGCCTTGATGGCAAGTGATCATGAAAGTCCTTCCTTGATGTGAGGGGCTTTGTTCCAGGCGGTGCCGGCGGCCGGCCAAGCTGGCCGCAATCGAAGTGGTGACTTCGTCGCTACTGTCGGGACGAAAGGGTGTGCCAGAAAAACCGATCATTCACGCGTGGTTATACCGGCATGAAGCAGCGCCGCGATAATGAAAGGAGCCTTTTTCTCTAGATACTCAGCCATCCCACCCGTATTGCTCGACTCCAACTGAAGCTTCAGCGTTTCATACTGTTGGCGGATCGAGGCATCGCGCCTGAGCAAATCTCTGAACCCCAGCATCTGAGTGATCGTCAGGTGGTCGCGGGTACAAACATGGAGCTTGTGCGTGCGAATCCCATCCACATTGCGCCGGTAGAAATGATGGCCCTCTGACAGATCACTTCCCCGTACATACCCCAAAGCCATCAACACCTCGTCCCGCGTCGAGGTATTGCGATGCGCGTGAACCTCAATGAGCACATCCAGTTCGGGCTTCGCCGCCAGCCCTGGGACAGACGTGCTTCCAACGTGGTGGATAGCAATCAGTTCAGCGTCGAATGCCGAGGCAATGAGTGGCTTGTCTGTCAGGAAACGGGCGGGCCATGTGGGATCGTAGGGGGTAATCTTGCTGGTCAGTGCCATGTCCGTTCCTTGGCGATAACTACATGAGGCGCCGGATTGTCCATCAAGGCGTGTGCATTTGCCACCGACTTACAGGGCAATCACTGTCGCCGAGATGTGTCTTCGGAATCCGGGCGATTCACGCTTCAACACCCGCATATCGATAGACCGTCGCACTCCAATACTGGCTGCCGCTACGCGTTTGGCGTTTCCATCCGTCTGCCATCAGTTGTTTGGAGATCATCCGGTTCATGAAACCGTGACCGAACAATGGCTGTGACTCGTTTTGGCTGGCCGTGGCGCATCAGGATTATTTCCCCGCTCACAGTCGGCTGCCTTTTTCAAACCAGCCGTGATCACGGTACCACGCCACGGTGTCGGCGATTGTCAGCTCGAGTGCCCGGAAACTCAGCCCAAGCTCCTGTTCACTCTTGCGGTGGTCGAAACGGGTGCGGTCCTGCTCTCGAACCAGTAGACGCAACGTGGCCATGCTCAGCAGAATGGGTCTGCCGGTCAGGCGCGCGTAGATCTCCTGCACAGCCGCCAAGGTGTATAGAAAGGGCAGCGGTATTTGTCGGGCTGGTGTCTTGACGCCCGCCATGCGTCCTAAAACAGGCATCAGTTCGCGCATTGTCATATGTCGACCCGCCGCGAGATAGCGCTCACCTCGGCGCCCATGTCTGGCTGCGGCAATTTGTGCCAATGCCACATCGCGGGCATCGACAATGGAAAAACTGCCAGGGATCAACCCGGGCAAATTGCCCTGTACCACATCGTTGACCAATTGCCCCGACGAGGTTGGGCCAATGTCGCCAGGCCCCCACATCCAGCCAGGCAGGACCATACAGGCATGCATCTGGGGGTGGCTCTCAAGGAACGACAACACGACACGGTCAGCGAGGATCTTGCTGCGGTAGTAGTCATCGGCGTCGGCGTCAGCCCTCAGGCAGTTCTCCTCGATGGACGTGCCAGGTGCGCCGTTGAGCACAGCAATGGAAGACGTATGGATGAACCGACGTATGCCGGCCCCGTAGGCCTGCTCAAGCAGGCGCCGCGTACCCGACACGTTTATCTGTTCGAGTTCGTTCCAGTGGCTGCCGCCCTTGTAGCTATCGCGGAAGAACGCGGCTGTGTGAAATACCGTATCGCAGCCTTGCAGCGACGCTGCGAATGCGTCGACCTTGGCCATGTCCCCAACGACCAGTTCCACCCCCGGCAGATTGTTGAACTGCTGTTCACCTTTGGCTTTTGAGCGGACCAGGCCTTTGACCGTGTAGCCGCAAGCGACCAATTCACGCACCAGGTTGTTGCCCAGCAAGCCGGTTGCTCCGGTCACAAATACGCTGCGCATGGCTCAACACGCTCGCTGTTCGGTTAACGGCAGCAACACGGCGCTGTCGAAAAAGGCCTTGTCCATGACGACAAGACCCATGGTATCGAGGTGGATGCAATCGTTGCCAACCACTGCAAGCAACGCCTCTGGATCTGGTCGATTGAAAGCGCCAGAGGCGTGCTGCGCACAGGCGTTGGGGGTGATAGTCATAAAGTCCGGTCCATTCGTATCGAAGGGCTATAGATATACCTTTGAGGATGCTTTCGAAAAACAGCAATCACTGCATAATGGCTTTGCATATTCGCAAAGCCAGGAATGACTGACAGTATGACATCGCACGCAAATTGGGATGATCTTCGCCTTCTGCTGGCCGTTTCGCGACGTGGCAGCTTTCTTCAGGCGGGACAATTGCTCGGTATCGCAGCTTCTACCTTGTCACGCCGCCTGACCCAACTTGAGGTTGCAGTGGGCGAGCCACTTGTCGAGCGCGGCGTTGAAGGGTGCCGGCTGACGTCCCGGGGGCAATCCCTGGTGGAAGTTGCTATCGCTGCAGAATCAGGCTTGAGGCGGCAAACCCTTTCTGACACATCGCAGCAGCCTACCGAGCTGTCCGGCAGTGTGTTGGTCAGTGCAGGGGAGGGGTTCTCGGATTACGTTCTGGAGGCGATAAGGCGCTTTACATCCCTGCACCCGCGTTGCTCCGTGGAGCTAACGGTGGCAGCCGAGTTTCACAAGATCGCCCGCGGCGTGGCAGATGTTGCTGTGCGCACCGCCCATCTGGGGGAACCGTCACTGATTTATCGACCCATTGGCCGGCTCGCCTACGGCATCTTTGCTGCCCCGGGTTATCTGAAGCAATTTCCAGGCGTGACGCTTTCCACGGCGGTCAGTATTTCCTTGCTTCCCCCGCTGGATATCTTGCCGCAAATGCGAGCGGCAAAGGCCGCGGGTCTGGACCGCGCGCAGATCAGCGTGAACTCGTTCGCCGTGCAGCTCCAGTCGGTGAGGCGAGGGATGGGGGTGGCTGTGCTGCCCCGTATCGCGGCTACCGATTTGGTCCAGCTGTTCCCGCATCTCCAGCTTCCAGATATGGAGATCTATTTGGTGACCCGGCCTCAGGCCTTGAAGCAAGCTCACATCAAATGCTTTTTTGACACCTTGGAGCGGGTTCTGCTCGAAGCCCTGTCCTCGGCACATGTTGACGCTTGATCCAGCAGCACCCTGATCACTGCGCAGCACCTCACCGGCCGCTGACCAAGGCTGCAGAGGTCGTGTCAACTTTCCTCAGGTGTGACAATGCACAGGGGGCGCGTGCCGATCTTTGCCCCCGTAATCTCGTCCACGGCGACAGCTTTGATTTCTGTGCCTGTTTGCGCATCGAAGAAGCGCGTCAGCTTACCACCGCCTCGGTATTGCCGGCCCCATGCACCAATCATGAACAGAACAGGCAGAAAATCGCGACCCGCAGCGGTCAGCAGGTACTCCTCCCTAGGCGGGTGCTCGGAGTAGCGCCGCTTCTCCAGTAATCCTTCCTCCGTCAGTGTCGCCAGCCGGCGGGTCAGCATTGTCGGTGCAATACCCAGGCTTTTCCTGAATTGGTCAAAGCGAGAAAGGCCGGCATGGGCATCACGCAGGATCAATATGCTCCAGGCATCACCGGCAACTGCCAGGCTGCGGGCGATTGGGCACGGGTTATCGCAACTATTTTTCACGTCCATACTATTTTGATAGTGACCTGCCTGCGAAAGGGTAGTATTGTCTGTATCAAATCGATAGTAACACCTCGATGACGAGCCATCCACCCGCAAAAACCAATGATGAATAGCCGAACCATGCAAGCACTGACCTTCAAGCGCTACGGCAAGTCACCCGACATCGGGTTGGCCGACGTTCCCCGCCCCACGCCAAAGGCTGACGAATTACTGGTGCAAGTTCACGCTGCCGGCCTGAACCCGATCGACAACATGATTCCAACGGGGATGTTCAAGCCTGTATTGCATTTCCAGCTGCCAGCCACCCTGGGCAGCGATCTGGCCGGCATCGTGACCGAGGTAGGTAGCAATGTGACCCGCTTCAAGCCAGGCGATGCTGTCTTCGCCAGCATCTTCGATCTTGGCACAGGGGCGATTGCGCAATTCGCGGTTGTGCCGGAAAGCGCCGCCGCGCTGAAACCGGCCAATCTGAGCTTCGAGCAGGCGGCGTCGATCCCGATGGTCGGCCTCACCTCATGGCAAGCGCTGAAAGAGCGCCTCAAGCTTCAGGCCGGGCAGAAGGTGTTCATTCCTGCCGGGTCGGGCGGTATCGGTACGTTCGCAATCCAGTTGGCCAAACACCTCGGTGCAAAGGTGGGCACCACCACCAGTACAGGCAACGTTGACCTGGTGCGCGCTCTGGGGGCGGACGAGGTTGTGGACTACAAGACGCAGGATTTCGAGACCGTGCTGCGCGACTACGACGCGGTGCTCGGAACCGTAAGGGGGGATGCGATTGAAAAATCCTTGTCCATCCTCAGACCCGGAAGCCAGATTGTCTCGCTCATTGGCCCACTGGATGCTGCGTTCGCCCGGGCCAAACGCCTGAACCTCCTCCTGACCTTCGTGTTCGGCCTGATGAGCCGCAAGATCATGCGCCTGGCAAAGAGGCGGAATGTCCAATACTCGTTTCTTTTCGTGCAGCCCGACGGTGCCCAACTCGCCGAAATCGGCAAGCTTTTGGATGCCCAGCAAATTCAGCCGGTGATCGACCGGGTATTTCCGTTCGAGGACGCAAAGGGTGCGCTTGAGTACCTTGCTCAAGGGCGCTCCAAGGGCAAGGTCGTAATCAAGATGTGACTGCCGCCGTATTTCTCACACAACCATCGACATAAAGGTAACTTCCATGACCACCCGTCCGACCGTACTCATTACTGGCGCCTCCAGCGGCATTGGCGCCACCTACGCCGAGCGTTTCGCCCGTCGTGGCCACGATCTCATCCTTGTGGCGCGCGACACATCGCGCATGGAGGCGCTTGCATTACGCTTGCGCGAGGAAAGCCATGTGGCCGTTGAGGTGCTGCCAGCCGACCTGACCAGCTCGGCAGACCTGTCCGTGCTTGAAAGTAGACTGCGCGACGACGCCAATATCGGCGTGTTGATCAACAACGCGGGTATGGCCCAATCGGGTGGTTTCCTCGACCAGTCCGCTGAAGCTATTGAGCGCCTTGTCACGCTCAACACCACCGCGCTGACGCGGCTCGCTGCTGCAATCGCGCCGCGCCTCGCGCAGTCGGGCACTGGTGCGATCGTCAACGTGGGGTCAGTGGTGGGTTTTGCGCCCGAGTTCGGCATGTCCATCTACGGCGCTACCAAAGCCTTCGTGCTGTTTCTGTCACAGGGGCTGAGTCAGGAGCTGTCACCCAAGGGCGTCTACGTGCAAGCGGTGCTGCCGGCAGCGACCCGCACCGAGATCTGGGCGCGTGCCGGCATTGACGTCAACACACTCCCGGAGGTGATGGAGGTCGGTGAGCTGGTCGATGCTGCACTTGTCGGTTTCGACCGTCGCGAGTTGGTAACCATCCCGCCACTTCATGTTGCCGAGCGCTGGGATGCGCTGGAAGGTGCGCGTCAAGGGCTGATGTCTGACATTCGACAAACCCACGCGGCTGAACGATATCAGCGCCCACTGAACGCGTGATTGTGTACGAATGATCGAATCCGCCACCCAGGAGACTTCCATGAACGACCGCTTGTTCACCCCTGCGCAGCTCGGCAACCTCACACTGAAGAACCGCATTGTTATGGCGCCGCTGACCCGCAGCCGCGCGATCGGCAACCAGCCCAATGAACTGATGGCAGAGTACTACCGCCTTCGGGCGGATGCCGGACTGATCATCACCGAAGGCACCTCTCCATCACCCAATGGCCTGGGTTACCCACGTATCCCTGGCCTGTTCAACGAAGAGCACGTGCAAAACTGGCGACGCGTGACCGATGGCGTTCACCAAGCCGGCGGCAGGATTTTTGTGCAGTTGATGCACACCGGGCGGGTCAGCCACCCCGCGAACCTGCCGGCAGGCGCCCGCGTCCTGGCACCTTCGGCGATTGCCGCTCCCGGCGAGATGTGGACCGACAGCGAGGGCATGCAGCCGCATCCTGTCCCACACGCCATGAGCGAGGCGGACATCGCCCAGAGCATCAGCGAATACGCAGCTTCGGCCAAACTGGCGATACAAGCGGGTTTCGATGGCGTCGAATTGCATGCAGCCAATGGCTATCTGATTGACCAATTCCTCAATACCGCATCCAACCAGCGCAATGATCGCTGGGGAGGCCCGGTAGAAAACCGCATCCGCTTCGCGGTCGAAGTTGCCAAGGCAACGGTCGACGCCATTGGCGCGGAACGGGTTGGCATGCGTATCTCGCCGTATGGGGTTTTCAACGGCCAACTACCGGATGCCGATATGGACGCAATGTACCTGGGCCTGATTGAGGCATTGAATGCGCTTGGCCTGCTCTATATCCACATCGTCGATCACAGCGCCATGGGGGCGCCCGAAGTCAGCCCCGAATTGAAATCCGCGATCCGCGCCGCTTTCACCGGCCAGTACATACTCTCCGGTGGCTATGATGTCGCCCGCGCCAATGCGGACCTCGACGCGCAGCGTGGCGACCTGGTGGCTTTCGGTCGTCCGTTCATTTCGAACCCGGACCTG
This sequence comes from Pseudomonas sp. GD03862, assembly GCF_029840855.1. Taxonomy (NCBI): domain Bacteria; kingdom Pseudomonadati; phylum Pseudomonadota; class Gammaproteobacteria; order Pseudomonadales; family Pseudomonadaceae; genus Pseudomonas; species Pseudomonas sp. GD03862. Next base: position 93,844 of record NZ_JAOCDI010000009.1, on the reverse strand, counting down.
GTCGCCAAGCTAGCGTCGGGACAGCACTTGGTAGAACCTGACAGTTCGACCTTTTATACACCCGGAGAAAAGGGATATACCGATTATTGAGGTCTGTCGTCCTGTCAGACCCGACCCAGGCGGGCGGTTACCCATGCAGTGTCCATCCCAGACCCCAATCGTCCGCGCTGAGCGGCCTCCGCTTACCCCATGAATTTCCGTGGCGACCAAGTCACACGTTGTGCTTGGCCGCCCGATGACTTCAGGTTTAAAGTCAACTTTAAGGTCAATAGGTTTTTCAGGGTGAGGTATGAGAATAGGTGAACTGGCAAAAATCAGTGGACTGGCTCCGTCACGCATTCGATTCTATGAGGCCAGTGGCCTGATCAGCTCCGTCGAGCGCAAGGCCAATGGATACCGGGACTATGCGGCTGATACCGAATGGGTTCTGCAACTGATAACCAGCGCACAGGCGGCGGGTTTTTCTCTTGAGGAGATCCGGCAACTGATGCCGATGAACGCCAGTGGCTGGCGGCACGACGAGTTGCTCACTGGGCTCAAGCAAAAGGTTGAGGAAATCAGTGCGCTGGAGGAACGGCTAGCACAAAACAAAGCGCAACTTCTGCTCGTCATCGAAGGCATCGAGGGTAAGCCCGAAGGCATGGCGTGCGCGGACAATGCGCAAATGCTGATAAATCGTTTGCGTGAAGAAGGGGTTGGCCAAGCGTCCGGCAAGCGTGCGGTAACGTCTTCCACAAGAAAAAACACCCGCCAGGCTTCCGGGGCCTGACAGGCGCAAAAGGTCTCAACGCTCGCCAATCAGGCCGGCGAGCGGTTTGGGTGCATAGAGCGCACTCTGGAACTCTGGCACGTATTCGTACTTCATCATTTTCCCAAGCTTCAGGGTGCGGAGGTAATTCGACAGACTGCCGTCGCCTAGTGTGAGGGTGGCTGAATCTGCGTCGCGGCTCGAGCCGTGACGGAGTTGGCGGGAAACCGCATAACCGTATGCCAAGTGGCCCTGATGATCGAGATTGGTGAAGCTGCTGGTGACGATATCGACTTCGCGTGAGAGCTTGTCGAGTTTCTTCGCTTTGAAGGACACATCGACTTTTCCGGTCTGGCTGTCGGTGATGTCATAGACCACAGACTGGGCATCTTCTTTGCGGTCGATACCAGTCAGCCATTTAGGCAGGTTGTAACCGACGACACCACGCACCCGTGCAAGCTCGGTATTGACCGGCAGCTTGAGCACATAGCCCCAGAAGTCGCCGGACATCGACTGGCCAATCAGTGTGAACGGACCCAGATTGGCTTTGCCTGGCGTGTTGGTAATGATCGACACCGCCACTTCGTTATAGGCGTCGTTATCACAATGCTCATAGGTGTATGCAGTAAACGCAACCAAGCCACGGCCTGGCCAGACTTGCAGGGGAGATGCGGTTGCTAGTACTTCCGGCGGCATCAATGCCCGAAGTGCGTCCAAGTCGGCCGTGTAGACAGCCGTTACCCGACTGTTCTGGTAGTAAAAGTTCGGGGAGTATGACTCGAAGCCGATGTCGACCTTGTGCTTTTCCAGTCCTTTGAACCAGCTCAAATCAACACCCGGCAGCTCTGCTGCAATCACCGACAAGGGCGGGTTCGAGCGATAACGGTCGTACAGGCCGCCTTTGACGACCGGCACCGGGTGGCCTGCGATTTCGATTGTGTTGGTTTCAGTCGACGTGAGCATTTCAGGCGTCCCCGCCAACCCTTGGTTGGCAATTGAGCTGAACAGCAATCCTGTTAATGCGGTGCTTGCAAGTTTCAATCGGTCTTTCTCCGCGGGTGGGAACAACTTGAGGGTTCAGCGAGCTACGTTGTCGCCAGAGAGCACCGCCATCACCGCTTCAGCTACGGCTTTGGGTGATTGAGGGTTTTGGCCGGTGACAAGCCTTCCATCCGTGATGGCAAATGACGTGAAGGGCAGCCAGCCTTTGCGGTACCGAGCCCCCTGACTCACCAACTTGTCCTCAAGGAAGAAGGGCACCTGGCTTTTCATGCCGGAGAACAGTTCTTCGCGATCAGAGAAGCCGGTGATGTTCTTGCCCTTGATGATCAACTGGCCCTTTTCATCCTTCAGATCCAGCAGGCCCGCTACGCCATGGCAGACGGCCGAGACGATGCCACCCTGGTTGTAGATGGTTTCGGCGACACGTCGCAGGTCGGGATTATTGGGGAAGTCCCACATCACGCCATGGCCCCCGGTGAAGTAGATGACGCCGAACTGGGACGGATCGATATCGGCGATCGGCAGCGTGTTCTGCAAGCGGGCGCGAAAGGCCGGGGACTGCAAATGCTCACGCGCGGCTTTGTCCATGTACAGCCAACCGAGACTGCGCTCGTCCAGTGGCACCGCACCGCCTTTGGGACTGGCAAAAACTGTGCTGTAGCCAGCCGCCTCCACCACATCGGTGAAATGCGTCAGCTCAGTAAGCCACAACCCCGTGGAATCGGTGCGTGAGGGATATCTGGCGTGATTGGTCATGATCACCAGAATCTGGCGATTCTTGGCAGTCGTTGTGGAAGCGGCGGTGCCAGCATTTGCAAATGTCATGAAAGCGCTACCTATCAGTACCAACGCATAAGAAACAAAGGTCTTGAGCATCATCCGAGCTCCATCACTCAAGCAGGCCAGTGCATGCTCACCTTAAACCTCGCTTTAAGGTCAATCCCCTTGCTGCAAATAATGTCCGATGCATTTGGCGCTGGGTTTGATTCGCGCTCGAGCTTTTCACCCGGTACGGCCAAGACTTCGACTGAACACTCCCCACTCGGTTGTTGGACGCCCATCGGGTGACGCACTTGCCAGGTGCCGGCGTATTGGAAATCGACTGATCTTGAAAAAGGTATTGACCTTAAAGTTGACTTCAAACTTAAGGTGGCCTCATATCCAGTTGAGGACTGCTCCATGAATGTGTTCGACACCCTGATGCTTCCCAACGGTTCGACCGTCAAGAACCGTATCGCCAAAGCCGCCATGGAAGAGAACATGGCGGATGCCGACCAGGCGCCTTCCGAAGCACTCATGCGTCTCTATCAAGCGTGGGCCGACGGTGGTGCCGGCCTGATTATCACTGGCAATGTGATGGTCGACGGCCGCGCCATGACCGGGCCGGGTGGCGTGGTATTACAGGACGATCAGCAACTGGACAAGTTCAAGCGCTGGGCGCGTATTGGTCGATCCGGTGGTGCGCAGTTCTGGTTGCAGATTAACCACCCAGGGCGGCAGATGCAGTCCAATCTTGGGCAAAAAACCTGGGCACCGTCAGCCGTGCCGCTGGAACTGGGCAAATTGTCCAAGCGTTTTGCCACGCCTCACGCGATGCCACTCGGCGTGATCGAAGAGGTTATTCAGCGCTTTGCGAACACCGCACGCCTGGGCGAACAAGCCGGATTCACAGGTGTGGAGATCCACGCTGCCCACGGCTATTTGTTGAGCCAGTTCCTTTCGCCGCTGACCAACCAAAGGACGGACGAGTGGGGTGGCTCTCTGGAAAACCGGGCGCGCCTGTTGCTCGAAATCGTCAAGGCGGTCAGGGCCGTGGTTTCTGTGGATTTTGCAGTGGCGGTCAAACTCAACTCCGCCGATTTCCAGCGCGGAGGGTTCACCACCGAAGACGCGAAAAAGGTCGTTGAGTGGCTCAACGACCTGGGCGTAGACATGGTGGAGTTATCGGGAGGCAGCTACGAAGTACCCGCCATGCAGGGTGACGCGCGCGATGGTCGCACCCTGGCTCGCGAAGCGTATTTCGTCGAGTTCGCCCGTGATCTCCAAACCGTTGCCAAAATGCCGGTGATGGTCACTGGCGGTATACGTCGGCGCCCGGTGGCCGAAAGCGTCGTGCAGAGCGGTGTGGACATGGTGGGTATCGGAACGGCGTTAGCCATCGATCCGCACTTGCCTCGTGACTGGTTGCAGGGCAAGGACAACGCCCCTCAATTGCCGCCGATCACCTGGAAAAACAAGGCCATCGCATCCTTGGCGAACATGGCAGTAGTGAAGTTTCAACTGCGCAAACTCAGCCGGGCTAAAAAGCCCGATCCGAGCGTTTCGCCGTTGCGCGCGCTGATCCAGCAACAGCTCTTCATGGCCTGTCGCGCTCGCCAGTATCGAAGATGGGTTGAAACGTCTGCGCATTACAACGGCCTGGAAGACGCAAGATGACGCTGGCCAGACCTGCGTTGCACCAGACTACGCCCTGGTTCATGAAGATGTCCTCGGCGAGTTCATCACCCAATGCCGCGACGCTGTTGCCCGTGCCTTGACCGCGTCGCCCATTGCCGTAAAATCGCGCGCCCGAAATTCAGTAGGCATGGCGAGAGGGAGCTTCAATGCAACGGGTGATGATCATTGGTCAGCCAGGGTCTGGGAAAAGTACCCTGGCGCGCAAGCTTGGCGAGCGCACAGGCTTGCCGGTCGTGCATATCGACACGATTCATTGGCAGCCAGGGTGGGTCGAGCGGAGCCGCGACGAGAAGACGCGTCTTTGTCATGAGATCGAGGCCCGTGAGCGCTGGATCTTCGAAGGCGGGCATTCGACCACATGGAACAACCGGCTGGCCCGCGCTGACATGTTGATATGGATTGATCGCTCGGCGCCGCTCCGATTCTGGCGCGTGCTCCGCAGAACAATGTTGAACCGCGGTCGATCCCGGCCTGACTTGCCGGAAAACTGCCCGGAACTGCTGGCCAACCTGCCGGAGTTTTTCAGGTTCATGTGGCGGACGAAAACCTCGTCTCGGGAGGCGATGAAGCGATTCGTGGCGACGGCCCCGTCGGGCTGTCGCGTGGTCTGCCTGCGGACCAATCGGGATACCGATGTTTTTCTCGCGAGTATGGGCACGCAACCGGATCAGGTCGTGCAAGGTCATTGACTGAATCGCCGGTGGTTGCGAAGACATAGGAGTTGAAAAGTCGGATTTTCAGCCCGCCAGAACTAAGGCACAAACTGCTTTGATGCGCTGGCAATGCGTTGGTACTTACGCTGCTGCCGTTTAATGCTGCGGATATCCAGAAAAAATATCTCTGCGCTACGCCAGAGCAGCATCCACGCGGTGACAGTAACAACGCCCACCGGGATGGTGCCTTCAATGCCCAGCGCTGTGCCTGCCAGCACCAAGGCTAGCGCCAAGCCCAAGAGTGTCAGCGCCACCAGCCGTTGGGTGCGAATATCCCCTCCGAGCTGTTCCCTCTTTTGCGCAAAGGTATTTTTGATCGCTTGCTGCAGGCGTTCTCGCTCGTCTTCCGGGCAACGGATGTGCAGGCACAGTTCGGGGTGGTACCAGGCGCTATCTGACAGATAGTCCGCCAGTTCGGGGCTTAACTTGGGGTTGTCTGGCGAGGCAAACGGATTGAGGTAACCGTCGGTGATCGTCAGCTCGATTATTCTAGTCATAACGAACCTTTACCTGGTTGAGCTTTGAACGGAGATTTCAGTGTCCGAGGTAAAGCTAGTCGCAAGACAACTGCTCTGCCCGATCGGCAGTTGCGCGCGCGGTTGCAGAAGCGGATTTATCCGGGATCCGTGACTGATCTATGTCCCTCCCGAAGATGGGCTTGCGGCCATGGCGGATGGCCTGAATCACATCAGCTATCCAAGTCGAAACGGGGTCATGCTTGGCTGGCTCACTGAAACAATCCGCGAACGACCTCCCTCAACCATCGATTTCCATTGTCCTGATGATAGCGGGCATGCCAATGCTGTTTGACCGTGAATCCCTCCACTTCGAACGGGCAGTCATGCACCTGTAGCCCATGCATATCGGCCAGTGTCTGCCCGATATGCCGCGGCAAGGTGCCCAGTAGGTCGGTAGTCCCGATTATCTTCCCCAACCCGAGAAACGCTGGCAGCTCGAGCATGATCCGCCGTTCGATCCCGGCCCGCGCCAATCCTGCTTCCAGCAGCTTCTGCCCGGTGCCGAAACTGATCTGCACATGCCCCTCGGCCCGATACCGCTCCAGGCTCATGCCATCGCCCAGGCGCGGATGCTGCGGGTTGCTCAGGCACACCCAGTCCTGCTCGAACAGCACCTGCTGATACATCCCCCCGCCCAGCCAGGGCACGAAGCCGATGGCCAGGTCCGCTTCGCCCGATTCCAGCGCGCTCTCGGTATTGCCGTCGATCCGCGCCGCCTCCAGGCGGATGCCCGGCGCATGGCTGCGCAGATGGTTGAGGATGCTGGGCAGCAAGGTGATGTGGCTGGCATCGCTGACACACAGGCGAAAACGCCGCTGCGCTGTGGCGGCGATGAACTGCGGCTCCCAGGCGGTCAGCCGGCGCAGCGATTCCAGCACCTCGCGGCACGGCCCTATCAGCTGATCGGCGCGCGGGGTAGGGGCCATGCCGCCCGGCGTGCGCACGAACAGCGGGTCGTTCAACTGCTCGCGCAGGCGCGCCAGCCAGATGCTGATGGTCGGCTGGCTCTGCCCCAGCTGTTCGGCGGCACGGGTCACGTTGCGGCATTGGTACAGCACGTCGAACAGCTGCAGCAGCTTGGGTTCGGGCAGGGCCTCCAGGGCAGTCATTATTGAAATTCTCAATAGCCGTATTGAGGCCATTGTATAGCGCAAATAAACCCCGCTGCATAAGGTGATCGCAAATCACAGGAGGTCTGCGACGTGAAAATCTGCATTCTGGGCGCCGGTGCACTGGGTTGCGCCATCGGCGCGGCCCTGAGCGAGGCAGGGCATGAAACCTGGCTGCTGAACCGTGGCCGCGCGCATGTCGAGGCGATGAACCAGCATGGGCTGCGGGTGCAGGACGAACGGGGCGAGCGCTATATACCGGTCAACGCGGCCATCGAAGCCGAAGACGTTGGCGTGACCGATTTGGTGGTGGTGCTGGTGAAGTCGTTTCACACTGCCGAGGCCATCGCCGGTGCCCTCGCGCTGATAGGCCCACAGACGCTGGTGCTGTCGCTGCAGAACGGGCTCGGCCACGAGGACATCCTGGCCGAAGTGGTGGGTCGCGAGCGGGTGCTGGCTGGCAAGACCTATGTCGGCGGCGTGCTCCTCGCACCGGGCTCGATCCGCGCCGGTGTGGCCGGCAAACAGACTTTCATCGGCGAGCTCGACGGCCAGCTGACGCCCCGCGTGCAGGCCATCGCCGAAGCGTTCAACAATGCCGGGCTGGCCACCACGGTCAGCGACAACATCCTCGGCACCATGTGGGACAAGCTGCTGGTCAACGTCGCCACCGGTGCGTTGAGCGGCATCACCAGGCTCAGCTACGGCCAGCTGTACAGCGAGCCGCTGCTGGAAAGCACCGCCAAGGCCGCCGTGGCCGAGGCCATCGCCGTGGCCGAGCGCGCCGGCATCCGCTTGAGCCTGACCAGCCCCGAGGCTGCCTGGTCACTGGCCGCCGAAGGCCTGCCGGCGAGCTTCCGCACCTCGATGCTGCAGAGCCTGGAAAAAAACTCGATCACCGAAATCGACTTCATCAACGGCTCCGTCGTGCGCTGGGGCCAGCGCCATGGCGTGGCCACGCCGGTCAACGCGACCCTGGTGGCCTGCATCAAGGGTATCGAGCGCGCCATGGCCGATCACCAGAAGGGAGAAACCCCATGAGCCAGCCAAAAGCCTACCTCGAACACGTGGCGTTCTGGGTGCAGGACATTCAGTGGCATATCCGCTTTTTCAGCGAGGTGTGCGGCATGACCATGCGTGAAGTGCAGGGTGACGTCGAGCAACCGGCGCAGTACTGGACACTCGGCGGCCTGCAGTTCATTCACCAGCCGGACTTCGCTGGCCCGGAAGGGCGCCTGGCGCACCTGGGCATCATGTGCGAAGACCTGGAAGCGGCGCTGGCCGCCGCCCAACGCTTTGGCGTCAGTGAGATGCCCCAGGGCCGCAACTGGCTGCGCCTGCCTGATGGCCTGGCGGTGGAGTTCATCCAGGCGCTGCCGGCCAAATGCGTAGCCCAGGCACTGGCCATCGACCCGCGCGCGGAGGTGCAGGCATGAGCGTGATTGAAAAGTACTGGGACGATGCCCGCGAAGGCGATGAGTGCATCAGCCCGACCTACACCGTGACCCGCGAACGCATCCTGGCCTACGCCGACCTCACCGGCGACCACACCCCGGTGCATGTCGATGAGGCCTACGCCAACGCCAGCCACTTTGGCTGCCTGGTCGCCCACGGCCTGTTCGGGCTGTCGATCGCCGATGGCCTGAAGACCCAGTGCGAGTACCGCTTCGTGCCGGGTATGTCGCTGGGCTGGACCTGGGACTTCGTGCTGCCGATCAAGGTCAACGACGTGCTCCACGTACGTATGCGGGTGGGGGCGATGCGTCCGAGCAACAGCCGACCTGGCTGGGGCATCGTGGTGCTGCCTTCGGAGCTGATCAACCAGCACGGTGAAGTCGTGCAACGTGGCGAGCACCGGTTGATGGTGCCGCGGAGGGCAGCAGCATGAACCAGGCATTGCCATTGGCGGGTATCCGCGTCATTGACTACAGCCACTTCCTCGCCGGCCCCTATGTCGGCCGTTGCCTGGCGGCGCTCGGCGCAGAGGTGATCAAGGTCGAGCGGCCGGGTAGCGGCGACGCTGGCCGCCAGCATGCGTTCACCCTGGACGACCAGCAGAGCGGCTATTTCCTGCAGCTGAACATGGGCAAGCAGGGCGTCAGCGTCAACATGAAGGACCCGCGCGGCAAGGCGTTCATGCAGCGCCTGACCGATTCGGCCGACGTGTTCATCGAGAACTACCGCCCCGGCGCCCTGGACAAGCTGGGCCTGGGCTACGCCGAGCTGTCGGCGCGCAACCCGCGCCTGGTGTACTGCTCGATTTCCGCCTACGGCCATACCGGGCCGGACGCCCACCGCGCCGGCTTCGGCCTGATCGCCGAGGCCAAGAGCGGGATCATGCAGATGGTTGGCGTGCCGGGCGAGGCACCGCCGCTGCTGCGTATTTCCCTGGGCGACATGTACACCGGCATCCACGCGGTGGCGGCGATCAATGCCGCGCTGCTCGGTCGGGTGAGCAGTGGCCGTGGCCAGCACATCGACATGGCGCTGTACGACACTCTGGTGTCGATGCACGAATACGCGGTGCAGTGTTACACGCTGTCCGGTGGCACTGTGTTGCCCCAGCAGACCGGCCACGACATGCCCACCTCGACCCTGTACGGCGTGTTCCGCGCCACCGACGGCGACCTGGTGATCGCCGCCCAGGTCGATGATGCCTGGCAGCGCTTCGCGGTCATGCTCGAAGCCAACGGCGGCCCGCCCGGGTTCGGCAGCGACCGCCGCTACCACAGCCTCAACGGCCGCAACGCCCACCGCGAGGCGATCCTGGCGGTGGTCCGCGACTGGGTCGGCGCGCGTCGGGTGGCCGAGATCCTCGCGTTGCTCGATGCCATCGACATCCCCAGTGCCAAGGTCCAACGCATCGACGAAGTGCTGGCCGACCCGCAGATCCAGGCACGCAACATGGTCATCGAGCAGCAGCACCCACGCTACGGCACGCTGCGCCTGGCCAACCTGCCGTTCCGCTTTTCCGACTGCGATACCACGATTCACCAAGTAGCCCCGGACCTTGGCCAGCATAACGCCGAAGTGGCCGCCGGGCTTGGCTTCAGCCCTGAAGAAATCACTGCCTTGCAGGCGGATGGCGTGTTGTTTACCCACGGAGATGCACGATGAGCGACCGCTACGCAGTGATCGGCCGACCGATCAACCACACCAAGTCCCCGCTGATTCATGGCCTGTTCGCCCAGGCCAGCAACCAGCAGCTGGAATACGGAGCTATCGAAGGCTCGCTGGACGACTTCGAAGCCCAGGTACTGCAGTTTCGTAGCGAAGGCGGGAAGGGCATGAACATCACCGCCCCGTTCAAGCTGCGTGCCTTCGAGCTGGCCGACCGGCGCAGTGAGCGGGCGCAATTGGCACGGGCGGCCAATGCGCTGAAGTTCGAGGATGGCCGCATCGTCGCCGAGAACTTCGATGGCATCGGTTTGCTGCGGGACATCGAGGAGAACCTTGGCGAGCCGCTGCGCAACCGCCGTGTGCTGCTGCTGGGCGCTGGCGGCGCGGTGCGCGGGGCATTGCTGCCGTTCCTGCAGGCGGGGCCTCGCGAGCTGGTGATCGCCAACCGGGACATGGCCAAGGCGCTGGCGCTGCGTAACGAGCTCGATCACCCGCGTCTGCGCATCAGCCGCTACGAAGCGCTGGAAGGGCAATCGTTCGACATCGTGGTCAACGCCACCTCGGCGAGCCTGACCGCGGACTTGCCGCCACTGCCGGCTGATGTGCTGGGTGAGGCGGCCCTGGCCTACGAGCTGGCCTATGGCAAAGGCCTCACGCCTTTCCTGCGCCTGGCTCGCGAGCAGGGCCAGGCGCGCCTGGCCGATGGCGTCGGCATGCTGGTGGAGCAGGCCGCCGAGGCGTTCGCCTGGTGGCGCGGGGTGCGGCCCGACACACGTGCGGTGATCGATCAGCTGACGATTCCCCTGGAGTAGGTCGATGGTCGCCAATGTACTGATGCTGCATGGCATCAACCACAACATGTTCGGCAAGCGCGACCCGCGCCAGTACGGCACAGCGACCCTGGCCGACATCGACCAGGCGTTGCAGGCCCTGGGCGAGGAGCTGGGGGCGCAGGTCGAGAGCTTCCAGAGCAACTTCGAGGGCGCCATGTGCGAGCGCATCCATCAGGCCTATGAGGACCGGGTGGATGCCGTGCTGATCAATGCCGGTGCCTGGACCCATTACAGCTACGGCATTCGTGATGCGTTGGCCATTATCGAAGTGCCGGTGGTTGAAGTGCACATGTCCAACATTCATGCCAGGGAGCCATTCCGCCATCACTCGGTATTTGCCGAGGTGGTGCGCGGGCAGATCTGCGGGTTTGGTGTCGAAACCTACCTGCTGGCGCTGCGCGCGGCGATGAGCATGGTCTGAGCAGGGCGCAGGGGGCGGATCTCCGAGCGCGTCTACCCGCGAAGCAGGTGGCGCGGGGCATGCGGCGACGGCGCCTGAAGTGACCGTAGGTGTGGCGGGTGTCGTGCTGCCTACCCATCCAGCATGGATGGAAAGCCAGTAGCGACTTCCGTGACTGCATAGTACGGTCCGCCTTCAACAAGCCACCCGGTTCGTTGCCTCCAACCCCACGGACCGGGGCTCTCATGACCTGGGAGGTCGAATGGACGTCGCTACAACGATCAGTCAACAAGAACTGGATAACGCCTTGGTCGCGTTTGCACGCTACAAAATCGGAGAAATCAAGATCTTCGACCTGGAGCAGGCAATGAGCTTCGAAGCAGGCCAAGCCTTGTCCCAAAGCGGGCTGGTCCGGTTCTCAATTACCAAAATGGTGTCAGGACGTTATCGCATCAGCGATGAAGGAGAGAACGCCATCACAGAGGCTGGGCGGGATCGCCTTGAGGTGATCCGCGCCTGACCATAGGTCCAGCTTGCGAAGGCCGCAGTCGCGTTCTGCGGCCCTGTCGTGTCATATCACTTTCACCGCGCGACCAATGAACTTCACCGGCCCTGTCGGCAGCCCGGTCGGCGAGCCACCGGCTTTCTCCAGCGTCAGCTCGAACAGTTGATTGGCCTCCAGGGGTGGCAAACTTTCCAGCGGAACTCGATAGGGTTCGCCCGGTTTGACCAGGCCAAGCGAAACCGGAGCACGCCATTGCTCGGCCTTGGTCCAGAACTGCAGGGCCATGCCGTCGGGGACCTTGTCCTTACCCAGCGGCAGCAGTTCGATCATGTGGCTGTCGCTGGCCTGCACCACCCAGCCGGGGGCCTGGCTGTTCGGCGCCACCAGCACCACCAGGTATTCCGTGGTTGAGGGGGGCGTGGTCAGCAAGGTAAACGCCAGCAGCAGGCTTGCCGCCAGCCCTGCGGCGCTGAGCCCTTGCCACAGGCCGAGGCGTTGCCACCAGCGAGCCTGCGTGCGCGGTGCGGGTAGCTCATCGAGGCTGCGCTGGATGCGGCGCCACAGGCGGGGGCTAGGGGGCTGCGGGGTAGACAGCGCGGTCAGCTCCAGCAGCCGGGCCTCCCAGGCATCCACGGCGGCGCGAAGCTCGGGGTCGGTACGCAGGCGTTCGGCCGTTGCGGCATATTGCTCCGGCGACAAGGTCCCCAGCACGTATTCCCCGGCGAGGCTGTCCAGTTCTTCGGCAGAATCGGGCTTCATTCCAGACACTCCCGTAGCGCTTTGAGGCTGCGTTTGATCCAGGCCTTGACAGTGCCCAGTGGCGCACCCAATAAACCGGCTATCTCGGCGTGGCTGCAGCCGTCCACGTAGGCGTGCAGGATGCAGCGTTGCGGTGCGGGCTGCAGTTGTTCAAGGCAGCGGTAAATCTTTGCTGAGCCGGACCAGAGGTCAAGGTCATCAACCCTCCCGCGCAATGTTGACGCAGTTTCGGTGTCGGCATCGGTCAGTACAGTTTCACGGCGGGTATCGCGTATCGAGTTCAGCGCCAGGTGGCGGGTAATGCTGTAGATCCAGCCTCGAGCCGAGCCGCGCGCCGGGTCGTAGCTGGCTGCGCGGGTCCAGATGCGGATGATCGCATCGTGGACGATGTCTTCTGCGGTGGCGTCATCACGTGCGATACGCCGGGCAACGCCCAGCAGGCGCGCGCCTTCGTGATCGTAGAGCGCCTGCAGGGCCCGCCGGTCACCCTGTGCACAGGCTAACAGGCAGCGGTGGAAGTCGAAGGGGGCGGCCGGCGAGTTCAACGTGTGTGGCTTCCTTGTGAAAGGCAAGTACCCCGGCCATCCAGCCGGGGGGCTTGCCATCGAGCGTAGATCATCACTCGCAGGGCGTAGGGTCAGGTGCGTGTCACTTGGCTGTCCAGAACACATAGTCAGCCTGGTACTGGACGACCTGCCTGGCACCTTTGTTCTGCGCCGTGCAGTCGACTGACGGCGCCACACCGCCGCGGGTAGCCAGGCGCTGGATATAGCTGACCCCCTGCATGGCGCCTTTGCCTTCGGCCGGGTTGGCCTTGACCAGTTGATAGGGGATGGCGCCTTTGTCCGCCGGTGCCACTGCCAGCTGGGTGCCGGTGACCTTCGAGCCATCCTTGGCCTGCCAGGTAGCGGGTGGGCCAAAGTAGTCGCCCACCTGTTTACCGGTACGGTCATTGAGCACTGCCTTGGGGCCGACGAAAGTCCATTCGGTCTGACCGGGGGTGTTGGCCTTGTCGCGGCACTCGTAGGTGATCTCGCCGACGCCGACGGTTTCGAGCAGGACGCGATGGCCATCAGGGACTTTGACTGCGTCTGGCAGCGCGGTCTGGGCGAGGGCGGGCGGCAGCGCAAGGGCGAGGCTGCAGGCAAGCAGGCAGGCGGAGTATTTGAAGTTCATTTGCAGTGCTCCTGAAAGTCATTGGGCCGGGCAGTCAAAGGCCGCCCACTAGCAATACCCGCCAACGGGTGTACTGGATGCACGGGATGAAAAAAAATGCGTAGCGAGATGACCCTGCATGTGCTTGCCTACCATCTCGAACGAGCGATGAGCCTCTTCGTCATCGCAGGACTGCTTTAACGCGCGCACCCCGACAACCCCACGAGGACACTGCAAATGAAGCGTTTGTTACTAGGCCTGTTGCTTGCCGCATCGGGCGCTGCCCACGCCGGTATTCCGCTGTTGAACGCAACATGCCCCGGCAATATCGAGGTCCATGCCGATAAAGGTGGGCCTGTTTACATCAACGGCAAGGAAGCCACGCTGAAGAAATTCAATGACAACTATTTCGAGGCCAAAGGTGGCGGGGTAACGGTATCGTTGTCGATCAACCCGGACGGCTCGCCTGACGTCTCGTATACCGGTAAGAACAAAGCCAATGGCGTATGCCAGATCAAGGACTGACTGCGCGATTGCGCGGTTGGGCTGGCGCAGTGTCAGCGGGCTGCATCAGGGCGCTGGAACGGGAATTGCTGTGACCCCTGAGACATTGATCATGCGGAGTACGCAGAAATGACTCAGGATGACCGCTATTACATGATTTTCAGCGTGGTTGCTGTGCTGGTACTGGATCTGGCGGCGACATATGTGTTTCTCAATGCCATCCCCTGACCCCGGTTATGGGGCAGGCCTTACTCGTAATCGGGGGCAAGGCAGGGCGTGAGGGAAACGCCCCGAACCCTATATAGCAAACAAACCTGATGCCCTGTTGTCGTTGAGCAGTAACATGGGCAGGACAAAAACCAAAAAAGGGCAGGCTGCTTGGCAACATTTCCCAGTTTTCGATGGGGCTGCAGGAGCGTGTCGCGTGAAAAACTCAAGATCGCTGGCAGGTGCAATACTGGTAATCGGGGCAGCCTCGCTGTTCGTCGCAGGCTGCGCACAAAACCCTGATGTGCGTGACAGCCACGATTATACCGCTGGCACTACCGTGAAAAGCCCACCCGCTTATCTGGGCTGCGTCAAAGGCGAGCTACAAGGTAATGTGAAAACCTATGAAGTCGAGGGTGATAACGCGGTCAGGCTTTTCGTCGAAAGCACTGACCCCGACAAGGCAGAGGGTCTTGTAGAGTTGCGGGGCACGGGAAGCGAGCGCCACTTCACGGCCTATCAACGTGATGCCTGGTACGACCATGGCAGGTTGCTGGATGCTGCACTGATGTGTTCAAAAGCGTAATCATCCAACCCCCACACCAATAGCCCGCCGTCGAGAGCGGGCTTTTTGTCTGCCCATCGCCTGCCCGGCAACGTTCAAGAATGGCGGGTGGAGCCGGTATGGCCTGAGCAGCGTTGCTTTGCATTTGCCGGCCCCGCCCGTAATAATCGTTGTATTTGGATGGAGAGTCGCAGGTGGAAGCAAGAAGCGTAGTTGCCGAAATGTTCATTGGGATTCCGACGCATTTCTGGGTTTTGCCTGTTGCCGGCCTGGTTGCCTACTACGGGCTGAAGTGGTCCGCCAGATCCAGTAAACGTGCCACCCTGCTACAAGCCTCGACTTACCTGTTATTGCTGGTACTGGCCGTTCTGCCCAACGGCTTTTATGCACTGTTTCCTCCCGCGCCCGAGCCGGATGTGCTGTTGAATCAATCACCGTTGCCCAACTATGCAGGGCGTTTCTACCTGGATGCGTTCTATGTCTTCAGTGGCTGGGCGCTGAGCAAAGTGGTCAAGTTGAAGTTCAGCTGAGTCTCAGCTCGCATTCCTGATGCACTGACTGGATCAGTATTTGCTTACCCCTTTTTAAACCGGTGCATCTGGGGGATACGGCAATGCTCTCTGAAGATCTGTACATCATGTTCGTGATTGTCGGCAGTGTGTTGGCCCTGGATATAGCAGCCATCGTGTTGTACAGAGGAGCCAAGCCTTGAGCCCGCGTTTGGTTCGCAATGGGGCCGGAGCATCATGAGGACTTCAGCTTTTCTGCTGTACCTGCAGCACCGAACCCTTGTCGTCAGTTGCCAGCAATCCGCCGGCGTCGGTGTCGTCTGATTGTCGCTCGGCAAGTGGTACGTCCGGCGAGCGAAAGATGCTACGGCCTTGTTCACCGGTTTTAAGGGTGACGAGTTTGCCATTCTGATAGAAGAACTGAGTGTGGTTGGCGTTGGTTTGCATGGTCTGAAGCCCCTGCCGAGTCGTGGTGTGATGTGCCGTGGGCAGTTTCACTGTTGCAGCGGGACCTTGCTACTGGCAGAAATATCAGGTGCGCTGCACGAATCCCGCTTGGGCGACGTCCTGCAGCAAGACTTTGGTTGATTAGTAACGCGGCGTCACCCCCGTTAAAATGCAGCCTATCCATAACGGCCGATTGCAAATGCCTGACTTTCGTATTTTTATCGCTACTGTGTTGGTTGCCAGCCTCGCCGGTTGCGCAACCCCCGGCAAACCCACTGCCAGCCAACTGACCAAAAAATCGCCGCAGCAGTACGTCGCCTGTGTCCTGCCAAAATGGCAGGCGCTGGCGCCACAGGCCACGCAGAAGTCGATAGCCCACGGCTACCGGCTGACGGCGCCAAGCGCCGTGGCAAGCGACGATGTGCTTGACGTGGTCGACGCTCGCGAGGGCAGCCGTGCGACCTTCTACAAGGGCAGCTTTCTGTCTGGCGACAAGTTACGCCAGGCTGCCAGGCAATGCCTGGATTGAATCAGTGACCCGAGCGGGTTGTGCCGCCCCGATCGCCTGCAGTTACCCCAACTCATCCCGCTTGTTCAAATGCTCGCACTTCACCTGCGCCTCCATCCGGCTCGGATAGCTCGGCTTGAGCCGCTCCTTTGCCTGATTGTCATAAATGTCGAACCCTCCACACACGGTCGCGGCGTAGTAGCGGCTGCCAACGCGGAACGATTCCTTTTCGATCGGCACAGCGGGAACGATAACGAATCTTGGTTGCATTTTTCGTGCCTCCCCAGGCAGAGATTTAAGTATTAGTCTCGCAAGAGGTAACCATCAAGCAGCCTCATGAATAAAGGCGCTGGTCCGAACGCCGGTGGGTCGACACGTGCTGTCATCAAATGAAAACCCGCTGTCGTCCGATGCGAAGCACCCCGCAAGCCAAGGGCATACAGTCCAATCACCAGCACTGACGCCTGACGTCCAGATCGATGATTGGAGAGACAAGCATGTCCAAAGTGGTACGTTTCCATCAGACCGGTGGCCCCGAGGTTTTGCGCTACGAGGACGCCGAGGTTGGCGAGCCCGGCCCTGGGCAGGTACGTTTGCGCCAGGTGGCGGTGGGCCTGAACTATGCTGACACCTACTTTCGCAACGGCACTTACCCGATCACGCTGCCCAATGGCATCGGCGTGGAAGCTGCCGGGGTGGTGGAGGCGGTGGGCGAAGGCGTGACCCAGGTGGTGGTCGGTGACCGGGTCACCTATACCGGTTTCCTCAATACCCTGGGTGCCTATTGCACCGAGCGCCTGATCCCCGCAGCGGCGCTGATCAAGCTGCCGGAAACCATTGCCTTCGAGACTGCTGCCGCCATGACCATGCGTGGCCTGACCTCGGCCTACCTGTTACGCCGGCTGTATGACTTCAAACCCGGTGACAGCGTGCTGCTGCATGCGGCTGCTGGCGGGGTGGGCCTGATTGTCGCGCAGTGGGCGCGGCTGCTTGGGCTGAACGTGATCGGCACGGTCTCCACCGAGGCCAAGGCCGAGGTGGCCCGCGCCCATGGCTGCAACCACATCATCAACTACAGCGTCGAAGACGTCGCCAGCCGCGTACGCGAACTGACCGACGGAGTAGGGGTGAACGTCGTGTTCGACAGTGTCGGCAAGACCACCTTCACCGGCTCGCTCGATTCGCTCAAGCGTCGTGGGCTGATGGTTTGCGTCGGCACGGCGTCGGGCAGCATCCCGCCGTTCGACCCGCAGTTGCTGGCCATCAAGGGCTCGTTGCAGCTTACCCGCCCGGCACTGGCCGACTTCATCGCCGATCCGGCAGAAAAGGCTGACCTGGCCGGCGAATTGTTCGACCACGTCAGCAGCGGGCGCATTCGTATCGAAATCAATCAGCACTACGCCCTGCAGGACGCGGTACAGGCCCACCGTGACCTGGAAGCCCGCAAAACCACGGGCTCGTCGATCTTCGTCATCTGAAGAGGGCAACAGCATGCACATCGAACAACTGACCTGCGCGATCGGTGCCGAGGTGAGTGGCGTCAACCTGGCCGATGCGATTCACGACGACGAACTGTTCGCCCAGTTGCGTCAGCAGTTGCTCCAGCACCGTGTGCTGTTCCTGCGCGACCAGCACTTCAGCCGTGCCGAGCATGTGGCCTTCGCCCGCCGCTTCGGCGAGCTGGAGGACCACCCGGTGGCCGGGAGCGACCCGGAGCACCCGGGGCTGGTGCAGATCTACAAGCGCCCGGACCAGCCCAACGACCGCTATGAAAATGCCTGGCACACCGATGCCACCTGGCGTGAGGCGCCGCCCATGGGGTGTGTGCTGCGCTGTGTGGAATGCCCTCCGGTAGGCGGCGATACCCTGTGGGCAAACATGGTACTGGCCTATGAAAACCTGCCAAACGATGTAAAGGCCAGAATCGAAGACCTACGCGCTCGCCACAGCATCGAGGCCAGCTTCGGCGCTGCAATGCCGCTGGACAAACGGCTGGCACTCAAGGCGCAGTTCCCCGACGCCGAGCACCCGGTCGTACGCACCCACCCGGAAACGGGCGAGCAGGTGCTGTTCGTCAACGCCTTCACCACCCACTTCAGCAACTACCACACCCCGCAGCGGGTGCGTTTCGGCCAGGATGCGAACCCCGGTGCCGGCGACCTGCTGCGTTACCTGATCAGCCAGGCCTACCTGCCCGAATACCAGGTGCGCTGGCGCTGGAAGCCCAACAGCGTGGCGATCTGGGACAACCGCAGCACCCAGCATTACGCGGTCATGGACTACCCGCCATGCCATCGCAAGATGGAGCGTGCCGGGATCAAGGGCAGCCGCACGTTCTAAGCCTGCCGCCGTCACTGGCGGTAACCGCACAATAACAATAGCGAGGACTACAGCATGCAATTCTTCGACGATTCGTTGCACCCGGAAAACATGGAAAAGGTGGTCATCACCGTCGCCCCTTATGGCCCGGAGTGGATGCCCGAAGACTTCCCTGAAGACATTCCGCTGACCATGGACGAGCAGGTGCAGAAGGCCGTCGACTGCTACGAGGCAGGCGCCACCGTGCTGCACTTGCATGTGCGTGAGCTGGACGGCAAAGGCTCCAAGCGCCTGTCCAAGTTCAACGAGCTGATCGCCGGGGTACGTGAAGCTGTGCCGGACATGATCATTCAAGTTGGTGGTTCGATTTCCTTCGCCCCGGAAGGTGAAGGCGAGGCGGCCAAATGGCTGTCGGATGACACCCGGCACATGCTTGCCGAGCTGACGCCACGCCCCGACCAGGTGACCGTGGCCATCAACACCACGCAGATGAATATCATGGAGTTGCTGTACCCCGAGTACCTTGAAGGCACCTCGCTGGCCAGCCCCGCAATCCATGCCGCCTACAGCGAAATGACCGTGCCGGCCGGCCCGGCCTGGGTCCGCGAGCACTTGCGCCGCCTGCAGGCCAGCCATATCCAGCCGCATTTCCAGCTGACCGGCATGCATGCCCTGGAAACCCTCGAACGCATCGTGCGCCGGGGTGACTACATGGGGCCGCTGAACCTGACCTGGATCGGTATTGGCGGCGGTTTCGACGGCCCCAACCCGTTCAACTTCTTCAACTTCATCCACCGCGCGCCGGACGGCTGCACCCTGACTGCCGAATCGTTGCTCAAGAACGTGCTGCCGTTCAACACCATGGCGCTGGCCATGGGCCTGCACCCGCGCTGCGGCAATGAAGACACCATCATCGACCAGCACGGCAAACGCTTCACCTCGGTGCAGCAGGTCCAGCAGACCGTGCGCGTGGCCCATGAGTTGGGTCGCGAGATTGCCAGCGGCAAGGAGGCCCGCGCCATTTACCGCATCGGGCAACAGTACGACAGTGTCGAGCAAACGCTGAAAGCCAATGGCATGGCGCCGAACCGCCAGGCGGGTGAGAAGGGCGTGCCGCAGCGCACTTGATGCGGTTATGGCAGGCCCGGCCTCTTCGCGTGCGTCGCCGCGAAGAGGCCACAAAACGCAACGTGAGTTCTGGCGGTTACCCATAACAACAAAAACGACACCCACGCTTCACACCCAAGGAGGCAACATGGCCACCTATCTCGTCAGCGCCGAAGACTCCGGCACCGACACTGCCAACAGCATCCCCCGGCGCTATGCCTGGGTCGTCTTCGCCTTGACCTTCGGCCTGTTGATCTCCGACTACATGTCGCGCCAGGTGCTCAATGCGGTGTTTCCGCTGCTCAAGGGCGAATGGGCATTGAGCGACAGCCAGTTGGGCTTGCTCAGCGGCATCGTCGCGCTGATGGTCGGGCTGCTGACCTTCCCGTTGTCGCTGCTGGCCGACCGTTTCGGCAGGGTACGCAGCCTGGTGCTGATGGCCGTGCTGTGGAGCCTGGCCACGCTCGGCTGTGGCCTGGCGGAAAACTATTCGCAAATGTTCATTGCACGCTTCCTAGTCGGGGTCGGCGAGGCCGCCTATGGCAGTGTCGGCATTGCCGTGGTGGTCGCGGTATTCCCCCGCGACATGCGCTCGACGCTGGCCGGGGCGTTCATGGCGGGCGGCATGTTCGGCTCGGTGCTGGGCATGGCCTTGGGCGGGGTGTTGGCCCAGCACCTGGGCTGGCGCTGGGCATTCGCCGGCATGGCATTGTTCGGCCTGGTGCTGGCGATGCTCTACCCAGTCATCGTCAAAGAGGGGCGCATTGCCCCCAAGTGCGCGCAGCAGGCGCTGGACAAGGCCAGCCACCCGCTGCGCACCCTGTACAGCAGCCGTTCGGTCATCGCCGCCTATGTCGGCAGTGGCCTGCAGTTGTTTGTCGGCGGCACCCTGATCGTGTGGATGCCCAGCTACCTGAACCGCTATTACGCCATGGGCACCGACCGCGCGGGGGCGATCGCCGCCGTCATCGTGCTGTGCAGTGGTATCGGCATGATTCTCTGCGCCATGCTCTGCGATCGCCTTGGGCGGCAACGCCCGGACCGCAAGATCAGCCTGGCCATCGGCTATTGCCTGGGCAGTTGCGCGCTGCTGAGCATAGCCTTTGCGTTGCCTGCCGGTACCGCGCAACTGGTGCTGATCTGCCTGGGCATGATGATAGCCGCCGGCACCAATGGCCCGTCCAGTGCCATGGTCGCCAACCTTACCCACGCTGCTGTGCATGGCACGGCATTCGCCACCCTGACCTTGGCCAACAACCTGCTGGGCCTGGCCACCGGGCCGCTGATCACCGGTCGGGTGTCTGACCTGATCGGGCTTCAGGCGGCGCTGCAGTTGGTGCCACTGACAAGCATTGCAGCGGCGGCTGTGTTCTTGGTTGCCAAACGTCACTACCACCGCGACATGGATCGTCTGCGCGCCAGGAGTTGAAACTGTGAAACAGCAATTGTCCATCGAGGTGCTCTTCGATTTCGTCTGCCCCTGGTGCCTGATTGGCCAGCGGCACTTGCAGGCTGCGTTGTTGCTGTTGCAGCGTGAGCAGCCACACGTGCAAGTGCAGGTTCACAGGCAGGGCGTGCAGTTGCTGCCGGGGCTGCCAGCCAATGGGGTACCCCTCAAACAGTTCTACCTTCAACGCCTGGGCAGCGAGCAGGCAGTGCGCGAGCGCCAGGCTCAGGTGCGCGCCGCTGCCCGCGTGGTGGGGGAGGATATCGACTTCTCGCGCATCTGCCGCATGCCAAACACCGGCAACGCCCACCGGTTGATGCAGCGGGCCGGCAGTCTGCTTGGCGCGTCGCAACAGCAAGCGTTGCTGGAGCGGCTGTTCATTGCCTATTTCCACCAAGGCCGCGACCTCGGCGATAGCCGCACGTTGCTCGGCATCGCCGAGAGTTGCGGGCTAAAGGCCGCGCAGGTAATCGATTGTCTGCGTGATGATGGCAGCCCGTTCCTCGACGGTGCAGGGCGTGCAGGCAGTGCCGTGCCACGTTATCGCTTCAACCTGGGCCCTCTGATTGCCGGGGTGCGGCCAGCCGAGGCGCTGTTTGCCGCGATGACCGACGCCTTGTCAGAGAGGGTGCAGGCATGAGCCTGCGTATCGCCCTGAACCCCAGCCAGCTGCCGGAGCGCAATGGCCGGGTGCTGCTGGCCTGCGAGGGCCGCAGCGTAGCGTTGTTCAATGTCGCCGGTGCGCTCTATGCCATCGACGATAGCTGCCCGCACCAAGGGGCGTCGCTGTGTGGCGGGCGCCTGGAAGGGCGGGTGATCCAGTGCTGTGCCCACGGCCTGCGTTTCGACCTGGCCAGCGGCTACCTGGTCAATTCCAAGGCGTTGAAAGTTGCCAGCTACCCGGTGCAGCAGGAGGGTGATGCGGTGTTCATCACCCTCGATGGTGACGGGCCTGGGGAGCAGGGCTGACACTGCGTGCCCGCCAGCTGGCCGGCGGCATGCCGTACTGGGCGATGAACCAGCGGGTGAACGAACTGGGCATCGAGTAACCGAGCATATCGGCAATGCGACCCAGCGAATAGCTGGGGTTCTCCAGGTAGCGCATCACCAGGTCACGTCGCACGCTGTTGATCAGGTCCTTGAAGGTCAAGCCGCTGTCTTCCAGCCGCCGCTGCAGGGTGCGTACGTTCATGCCCTGGGTTTGCGCCACTTGCTCGAGGGTGGCCCGACCCATGGGTAGCAGCAGGTAGATGGTCTTGCGCAGCTCCAGCTCCAGCGATGGCTCGCTGCCTGCCGGCAGCGTGTCCAGGTAGCGCCGGGCCAGGCGGGCCATGGCTTCGTTGGCCAGCGGGCTGGCACTGTCGAGGTCGGCGGCAGGGCAGACGATGCCGTTGAACTCGCTGCCAAACACCAGCGTGCAGCCGAAAATGCGCCGGTGAATGGCGGGGTCGGCAGGGGCCGCATGGGTGAAATTGGCGCTGATCGGGTGCCAGTGCGTGCCGAGCAGCGCCGCGCACAAGCGCATCATCACGCCGATAGCCAGCTCGGTGGCCTGGCGGCTACAGGGCGCGCGCTCGCTGATCACCTCTTCGCGAATGACCACGGTCTTGCCAGCTTCTTCGATATGAATGGCCAGCGCGTCATTGAGCAGGTGGCGGTACTGCACGATCACCTGCAGCGCATCGCGCAGGTTGCGTTGGTGGCTGAGCAGCAGGCTGATTTCGCCGAAGTCCGACAACTGGCGCAGTTCGGCCATGCGCAAGCCGAAGCTCTCGCAGTGGCTGGCGCTGGCGGAAGCTTCCAGCAGGTTGATCACGCTGGCCACCGGGATACGCCGGTTGGGGTCGTCGAGCAACGCCGCGCTGAGGCCCACCTGCGCCAGCAGTGTGTGGGGATTGAGGCCCAGGTGGCGGGACACTTCCAGGTAGTTGGTCAAGCTGGCGGCGCGGACGAGGGCAGGCATTTTTATTGTTATCCCTATTGTTCAGGCAACCTGGCGCTTTCAGGCAGCAGCACAAGGCTGTTGCGACAAAAAGCACTCGGCTTGCAGGTGCACGGGTTTTATAGCCTGCGTGTCATCAATTGAAAAGCAAAGCCCTGTTCGGGCCATTGTCATCAAATGAAAAGTACCTGACGCCCAATGTGAAGCACCCGGGGGGAGGGCTGTTTACTGTGAACCTCAACAGCTACACCGCACACGAGGTTCACCGTGGAAAAACTGCAAACCACTGCCACCGTGTTGATCGTCCCTGGCCTGCGCGACCACGTCGCCGATCATTGGCAGACGCTGCTTGCCAGCCGCCTGGCGAAGGTGCGCAGCGTACCGCCGCTGAAGGTTGACGGCCTTTGCTGCAACGCCCGGGTCGAGGCGATCCAGCGCGAACTGGAGCAGATCGACGGCCAGGTGCTGCTGGTGGCACACAGTGCCGGCGTTCTGATGGTCGCCCACTGGGCCGCGCGTTACCGGTGGCCGATCAAGGGGGCGTTGCTGGCTGCCCCGCCAGACCTCGACGCCCAGTGGCCGGCGCACTACCCAACCCCGGCCAGCCTGGCCGCCCAGGGCTGGTCGCCGTTGCCAACCACGGCGCTGCCGTTCCCGAGCATTGTCGCGGCCAGTAGCAATGACCACCTGGCCAGCTACGCCGCCGTTAGCGAACTTGCCCGCCATTGGGGCAGTGAGCTGGTCAACCTGGGCGCCGTCGGCCATCTCAACCCGGCTTCCGGTTTCGGCCCCTGGCCGTTGGCCGAGGCCCTGATCCGCCGTCTGGACGCCGAAACCCTGTAGTAACGCATGGACGCCCCAGCCACGCCCGCAACAGACGGGCGGCGTAAAAAACAATAACAATACGTGGAGCCATCGTAATGCCAGAACACCGCATTCACCATGCCGTGAAGCCACAGCGCTGCCTGCTCGCCTGCGCCGTCGCCCTGCTCACGCTGCCCGCCGCCCAGGCCGTCGAAGTCGAGACCGGCAATGAAGACTGGGCCGTGCGCTTCGACAATACCGTCAAATACAATTATGGCGTGCGCACAGAAAGCGCCGACAAGCGCATGCTGGGCACGCCCAACAGCAACGACGGTGACTACAACTTCCGCAAGGCCGGCACCAACATCACAAACCGGGTCGACCTGCTGACCGAGCTGGATGTGGTGTATCAGGGCAACACCGGTTTTCGCGTCAGCACTGCCAGCTGGTACGACAAGGCCTACGACAACACCGGCTCCAACAGCAACCCGTTCGTCAATGGCAACGGTGATCAGTCGGGCATCAGCCCCAGCCTCAATGGCCTGCCGGGTACTGGCACACCCCTGGGCAGCCCGCACCTGAGCAACTACGCCCAGCGATACTACAACGGCCCATCGGGCGAAGTGCTGGATGCGTTCGTATTCATGAGCCGTGACGTCGGCGAAGCGTCGCAGGTCAGTGCCAAGCTGGGCCAGCACAACCTGTTCTGGGGGGAAACCCTGCTCAACCCCGTGCATTCGCTGAGCTATGGCCAGTCCGGCCTGGACCTGGCCAAGCTGGCGGCCTCGCCAGGCACCGAGGCCAAGGAGCTGTTCGTCCCCCGCAACCAGTTGTCGACCTCGTTCCTGGTCAACTCCGAACTCACCCTGGGGGCGCAGTACTTCTTCGACTGGGATGCTGCCCGCTTGCCCGAAGCGGGTACCTACTATGGCGGCGCCGATGTGGTAGGCGAGGGCGCGCAGAGCTTCCTGCTCGGCCACACCGGCACCCCGGGCTTGATCCCGGTGCGCGGAGCGCTGACCACCATCCGCCGCGGTCATGACCTGACGCCCGGCAAGAGCGGCGACTGGGGCATCATGGCCAGGTGGTCGCCGCAATGGCTGGGCGGCACCCTCGGTTTCTACTACCGCAAGACGTCCGAGATTCTGCCCCAGGCCTGGCTTGATGCGCGCGGCATGACCGTGGCCACTGGCCCTTTCGGCAACCCGCCGGGCAGCCGCCAAGGGGCGGTTGGTAACCTGTACAACTCGCTGCAAAGCACCACTTACCAGTTCGCCTACGCCGACAACATCGACATCTATGGCCTGAGCCTGTCCAAGGATGTGGCCGGCATCAGCGTCGGCAGCGACCTCAACATCCGCCACAACATGCCGTTGGCGAGTATCCCGGCAATCGTCAGTGCCCCCGGCCAAGGTGGCCTGGGTGGTGGCTTCGGTTTACTGCCGTCGCGCCTGCCCAGCAGCGGGGTGGTCTACGACGTACCCAAGGATGGTGACAGCCTGAGCGCCACTGGCGACACCCTGCATTTCACCGTCAACGGCCTGATGACGATGGGTGACACGCCGCTGTTCGACTCGGCAACCCTGCTGGGTGAGCTGTTCTACAGCAACCTGCTCAAGCTCGATGGCCACAACGAGGCTTTGTACAAAGGCAAGGGCAGCTACCGCGGCATCGACAAGGCGACCCGCGACAACTGGGGTATCGCCGTCAACTTCACCCCCACCTGGTACCAGGTGTTGCCGGGCATGGACCTGAGCATGCCGTTGTCGGTCAACGTCGGCCTGGACGGTGTCTCCCCGGTGCAAGGCGGCGGCGCCGAAAACACCGGCAATTACGCGGTGGGCTTGAGCGCTGCGATCTACAACCAGTACTTCGTCGACCTCAAGTACGTCGACAGCTTCGGTGAGACCAAGGCCTGCAAGGACGGCCAGACCGACGGCAGCACCCCCAATGCCCTGGACGGCGAACAGGATTACACCTGCTACGGCGGCGGCTACGCCTCCTTCTCCGGTGGTGGCGCCACCACCGAAGACCGTGGCGCGCTGTACCTGACCGTCAAGACGACCTTCTGAGTCCTGTTTCCTACCGCCTACACAGGAAGACAATCATCATGATCTTCGTACGTACCCTGCTGGCCTCGTGCCTGTCGCTGGCCGCGCTCAACGCCGCCCAGGCTGCCGTTTCTCCTGACCAGGCTGCACACCTGGGCAACAACCTGACCACCCTCGGCGCCGAAAAGGCCGGCAATGCCGACGGCTCCATCCCGGCCTACCAAGGCGGCCTGCTTACCCCGCCGGCCAGCTATCAGAGCGGCGCCAGCATGCGCCCCGACCCGTTTGCCAACGAGAAGCCATTGCTGGTCATCGATGGCAAGAATGCCGATCAGTACAAGGGGCAACTGACCGCCACTACCCTCGAACTGCTCAAGCGCTACCCCAGCTACCACGTTGACGTGTACCCGACTCACCGCAGCGTCGCGCTGCCGCAGGCGGTGCTGGACAACACCCGCAAGAACGCCACCGGCGCCAGAAGCCAGGAGGGCGGCAGCGCAGTGGACAACGTGCTGCCGGGCATTCCGTTCCCCATTCCGCAGAACGGCGCCGAGGCCATGTGGAACTTCCTGCTGCGCTACCAGGGCGTGAGCATGACCGCCAAGTACGACTCCTGGAACGTCGATGCTGCCGGCAAACCGTCATTGTCGACCACCGGCCAGGCGCACATCAGTTACCCGATCTATGAGGACATGACCAAGCCGATCGGCGCCAAGGACACCTACTACCAGATGAAACTGGTGTACACCGGGCCCGCACGCCGTGCCGGTGAAGCAATGATGCTGCGCGACGCTGCCAACCCGTTGGTGCAACCGCGCAGCGCCTGGCAGTACCTGCCGGGCCAGCGCCGGGTCAAGCTGGCGCCTAACCTGGCCTACGACACGCCCAACCCGGGCACCTCCGGCTCTGGCACTTACGATGACGTGTTCGTCTTCAACGGCGCGCTGGACCGCTACGACTGGACCCTGGTCGGCAAGCAGGAAATGTATGTGCCTTACAACACCTACCGGCTGACCTACAACACCGACGTCAAGCAGTTGATCACCCCCAATCACCTGGCGCCGCAGTTTGTACGCTGGGAAAAACACCGCGTGTGGGTGGTGGAAGGCAAGCTCAAGGACGGCGCGCGTCACATCTACCACAAGCGCCGCTTCTACCTTGATGAGGACAGCTGGATCGCGCTGGCCTCGGACCAGTACGACGCCCGTGGCCAGCTGTACCGGGGTTCGTTCGCCTTCCTCACCCAGAGCTATGACAAGCAGACCCCGGACGCCACGCCGTTCATGATCTACGACCTCATCGGCGGCACCTACAACCTCAATGGCGTGGTCGGTGCCTACGGCGGCATCCGTTACATCGACCCGTTGTCGAAAACCCAATGGTCGCCCGATTCGCTGGCCGGCAACGGCATTCGCTAAACGCACGGAGCAGAGGTTCCAATGCCTGTCTTCAAACGATGCAGCGTGGTGATGCTGGCCCTGGTTGCGCTGCATGGCGCGGCCCAGGCAGCGCCATTCACCGATGTGCTGGATGTGCCCGCCATGCCCAGCGCCCTTGCCAGCAGCAGCGCCCTGCGTGATGTGACCTTGGCCGGGCAACGCCTGGTCGTGGTCGGTCCGCGCGGGCACATCCTGTATTCCGATGACCACGGCGCGCACTGGCAGCAAGCCCAGGTGCCGGTCAGCGCCGACCTGAATGCAGTGAGCTTCGCCACGCCCGAGCTGGGCTGGGCGGTGGGCCATGACGGTGTGGTCCTGCACAGCCGTGACGGTGGCATGCACTGGCAAAAACAGCTGGACGGCCGGGTACTGGCCGAACAGCTGCCAGGCGCGGGCACCGACAATGCCTTGCTCGACGTGTGGTTCAGCGATACCCGCACGGGTTACGCGGTGGGGGTGTTCAACCTGCTGCTTCGCACCACGGATGGCGGCAAGCACTGGCAGCCGTGGCTCGACCACAGCGACAACCCGCAAGGCCTGCACCTGACCAGCCTGGCCGCGGTGGGCGACGAGCTGTTCATCACGGGCGAGCAGGGCCTGTTGCTGAAGTGGGACGGCAAGCGCTTCGCTCGCGTTGGCACACCCTACGCCGGCACCCTGTTCGGTGCCGTCGGCAAGCCCGGCGTGCTGCTGATATACGGCCTGCGCGGCCACGTCTATCGCAGTACCGATGGCGGCCAGCAGTGGCAACTGATCGACACAGGGATCAACACCAGCCTCACCGCCGCCGGTATCGACCCTGATGGGCAGCTGTGGCTTGCCAGCCAGGCCGGTGACCTGCTGCTCAGCCGTGATGACGGCGCCAGCTTCAGCCCGGTAGCCCACAGCCCCCGCAGCCCAGTCACCGCACTCGTCAGCGATGCCGGTAACGGCCTGGTGCTGGTGGGCGAGCGTGGCGTGCGCAACCAGGCCGGTAACCCCACGCAGCACCCCTGACAAGAGAAGACCCTGATGGCCGCTACCCGCCAAGATACGCTTCCGGTAATCCGCAACCTCGCCGATTTCGACCCACGCTCGGGCAATTGCCTGGAACGCCTGGTGTTCAACCATCGCTGGCCATTTCTTCTGTGCATGCTGCTGGCAACCTTGGTGCTGGGCTTCATGGCGGCGACGCGCCTGGAGCTGCGCCCCAGCTTTGACAAGATGCTGCCGCAGAGCCACCCCTACATACAGAACTACCTGGAAAACC
Organism: Pseudomonas sp. GD03862; assembly: GCF_029840855.1. Taxonomy (NCBI): domain Bacteria; kingdom Pseudomonadati; phylum Pseudomonadota; class Gammaproteobacteria; order Pseudomonadales; family Pseudomonadaceae; genus Pseudomonas; species Pseudomonas sp. GD03862. The sequence continues at coordinate 65,427 of NZ_JAOCDI010000009.1, read as the reverse complement.
GCGCTTCGCTGCGCGGATTGGGCAATGCGGTCCGGGTGGTGGTAGAGAACACCCACGGCGATATCTTTGACCCGGGTTACCTGCAGACCCTGCGCCATATCAACGACGAACTGTTCCTCAGCCAAGGCGTGGACCGGGCATGGGTGAAGTCCTTGTGGAGCCCGGCGGTGCGATGGACCGAGGTAACCGAGGAGGGTTTCCAGGGCGGCCCGGTCATGCCTGACGGGTATCAAGGCGCAGCCGGTGATATCGAACAGCTAAGGCAGAACATCGAGCGTGCCAACATCGTCGGCAGCCTGGTAGCGCGCGACTTCAAGTCGAGCATGCTGGTGGTGCCGCTGCTGGACCAGGACTCAGCCACCGGCAAAGGCCTGGACTACCATGCCTTTTCGCAAAAGCTCGAACAGTTGCGCAGTCAGTACCAGGCCAGCGGCCAGTACCGCATTCATGTGATCGGCTTCGCCAAGCTGATGGGTGACCTGATCGACGGCCTGATCCAGGTGATGGCGTTCTTTGCGCTGGCTGTGCTGACCAGCCTGGTGATCATCTACTGCTATACCCGCTGTGTGCGCAGCACCTTGCTGGTGGTGGTGTGTTCGCTGACTGCGGTGGTATGGCAGCTGGGTATCGTCGCCTGGCTGGGCTATGCCATCGACCCGTATTCGATCCTGGTGCCGTTCCTGATCTTTGCCATCGGCGTGTCGCACGCGGCGCAGAAGATGAACGGCATCCTTCAGGACATAGGCCGCGGTACGCACCGGCAGATTGCCGCCCGCTATACCTTCCGCCGCCTGTTCGTGGCCGGGGTCACCGCACTGCTGGCCGATGCCGTGGGCTTTGCGGTGCTGATGCTGATCGATATTCCGGTGATTCAGGACCTGGCAATCACCGCCAGCATTGGTGTGGCAGTGCTGATTTTTACCTCGTTGCTGTTGATGCCGGTGGCGCTGTCCTATGTCGGTGTGGGCCGCAAGGCTGCCGAGCGAGCGCTACGTATCGATGCTCGCGCGGATCAGCACCGTGGCTTCGGCCGGCTGTGGGCGCTGCTTGACCGATTCACCGAACGCAAGTGGGCCAGTGCTGCACTGCTGGCTGCCCTGGCGTTGGCCGCCCTAGGCACCTGGGGTAGCCTCCAGCTGAAGATCGGCGACCTCGACAGTGGCGCCCCCGAGCTGCGTGCGGACTCGCGCTACAACCTCGACAACGCTTACATCACCCAGCACTACGCACTGTCCAGCGATACCTTCGCGGTCATGGTCAAGACGGCCCCCGAAGGCTGCCTGCAATACCAGACACTGATCCTCGCCGACCGCCTGGCCTGGGAGCTGCAGCAACTGCCGGGTGTGCAGACCACCGTGTCGCTGGCAAACGCGGTGCGCCAGATCACTGCGGGTACCTACGAAGGCAACGCGCGCCTCAACAGCCTGCAGCGCAACCAGGACGTGCTCAACTACGCCGCCCAGCAAGCCTCGGTCAACGCCCCGGAGCTGTTCAACAACGACTGTTCGCTGATGCCGGTGATCGCCTACCTCAAGGACCACCGCGCCGACACGCTGGCCCAGGTGGCTGTAGCGGCTGAGCGTTTCGCCCAGGCCAACAGCAGTGCTGACCACCAGTTCCTGCTGGCCGCCGGCAGCGCCGGCATCGAGGCCGCCACCAACGAGGTGGTGCGCGAGGCCAACCACCGCATGCTGTTGCTGGTGTACCTGGCGGTGACCCTGTTCTGCCTGGTCACCTTCCGCAGCTGGCGAGCGACGCTGGTGGCAGTCCTGCCGCTGATGCTTACCTCGGTGCTGTGCGAGGCGTTGATGGTGGCCATGGGCATCGGCGTCAAGGTCGCCACCTTGCCGGTGATCGCCCTGGGGGTGGGCATTGGCGTGGACTACGCGCTGTACCTGCTCAGCGTGCAGTTGCACTACCAGCGCGCCGGCCTGAGCCTGGCCCACGCCTACCAGAAAGCCCTGGCCTTCACCGGTCGGGTGGTGGGGCTGGTCGGTATCACCTTGGCCGCTGGCGTAGCCGGCTGGGCCTGGTCGCCAATCAAGTTCCAGGCCGACATGGGCCTGCTGCTGACCTTCATGTTCCTGTGGAACATGCTCGGCGCGCTGGTGCTGATACCCGCGTTGTCGCACTTCCTCCTGCGCGGCCAGGGCGCCTCGGCAGCTGCCGAGGCCCAGGCGCCGGCGCTTTCGCAAACCCAAGAAACCGAGTGCTCGCCTCATGTCTGATTACCTTGCGCCACTGCGCGACATGGATTTTCTGTTCAACGAAGTGTTCGACATCCCGACCTGGTGGGCGCAAACGCCCATACTGGCCGAGGTGGTCGATGGTGACACTGCCCGGGCCATACTCGAGCAGGCCGGCAAGCTGATTGCCGAGCGAGTGGCGCCGCTCAACCGCAGTGGCGACGAGCAGGGCTGCCGCTGGGAGGCTGGCCAGGTACGCACGCCCGACGGTTTCGCCGATGCCTACCGGGCATTTGCCGCTGACGGCTGGGTCGGTGTGGCCGGGGACCCGGCCTACGGCGGCATGGGCATGCCGAAGGTGATCGGCGCCCAACTCGAAGAGATGCTCAATGCCGCCAACCTGTCGTTTGGCCTGTACCCGATGCTGACCGCCGGGGCCTGCCTGGCACTGCTCAACCATGCCAGTGAGGCTTTGCAGGCGCTGTACCTGCCACCCATGTACCAAGGGCGTTGGGCCGGTTCGATGTGCCTGACCGAGCCCCACGCCGGCACCGACCTGGGCCTGATCCGCACCCGGGCACAACCCCTCGCCGACGGCGGCTACCGCATCAGCGGCACCAAGGTCTTCATCACTGGCGGCGAGCAGGACCTGACCGAGAACATCATCCACCTGGTGCTGGCGCGGCTACCGGATGCACCGGCCGGCCCCAAAGGCATCTCGCTGTTCCTGGTGCCCAAGGTGCTGGTCGACGCCGACGGCGTGCTTGGCGAGGCCAACGCAGTGAGCTGCGGCTCGATCGAGCACAAGATGGGCATCAAGGCCTCGGCCACCTGCGTGATGAACTTCGACGGCGCCATCGGCTACCTGGTCGGCGAGCCGAACAAGGGCCTCAATGCCATGTTCACCATGATGAACTACGAGCGCCTGGGCGTTGGTATCCAGGGGTTGGCGCTGGGCGAGCGGTCTTATCAGGGAGCCATCGCCTATGCCCGTGATCGTCTGCAAGGCCGCGCGCCGTCGGGTGTTGAAGCGCCGTCGCAGTATGCCGACCCGATCATCGTCCACCCGGACGTACGCCGCATGCTACTGACCATGAAAGCGCTGAACGAGGGCGGGCGGGCATTTTCCACCTACGTGGCGTTGCAGTTGGACATGGCCAAATACAGCGACGACCCGGCTACACGCGCCAATGCCGAGGCCAAGGTGGCGTTGCTTACGCCGGTCGCCAAAGCCTTCCTCACCGACATGGGACTGGAGACTACCCTGCACGGCCAGCAGGTGCTGGGTGGTCACGGCTATATCCGCGAGTGGGGCCAGGAGCAGTTGATTCGTGACTGCCGCATTACCCAGATCTACGAAGGCACCAATGGCATCCAGGCGCTCGACCTGGTAGGGCGCAAGCTATTTGGTGATGGCGGCAAGGCCTACCGTGGCCTATCTGACGAAATCGTCAGCTTTGCCCAGGCGCTGCCAGTGGCGCACGCCGAGTTCAGTGCGCCACTGCTGGCTGCCGTGCACAACCTTGACGAACTGAGTGCCTGGCTGCTCGACCGCAGCCAAGGCAACCCGCGCGAGCTTGGCGCGGCGGCGGTGGAGTACCTGCACGTGTTTGGCTACACCTTCTACGCCTACCTGTGGGCGCGTATGGCCGTGGTGTGCCAGGGCCAGGCGGTACCTGAGCCGTTCCACCTCAGCAAGCTCGGTACCGCGCGCTTCTACTTTGCACGCCTGCTACCACGCATCCACTCGCTCAGCGCCAGTGTCAGGGCCGGCAGCGATAGCCTGTACCTGCTCGAGGCCGAGCAACTGTGATGGCCGCCAACATGCTCACCACTCGCGTCATGCCCCGGGCCGAGCAGGCCTATGCGTATCCGTTGCTGATCAAACGCCTGCTGCTGTCGGGTGTGCGCTACCAGCCCAACCAGGAAATCGTCTACGCCGACAAGCTGCGCTACACCTACACCACGTTGCTGGAACGCATCCAACGGCTGGCCAACGTGCTGACCACGGCCGGGGTCAAGCCTGGCGACACGGTGGCATTGCTCGACTGGGACAGCCACCGGGCACTGGAATGTTTCTTTGCCGTACCAATGCTGGGCGCGGTGTTGCATACGGTGAACGTGCGGCTGTCCAGCGAGCAGGTGCGCTACACCATGAACCACGCCGAGGATCGGTGGGTACTGGTGCATGACGACTTCCTGCCATTGATGCAGCAGCTATGCGCCGACCTGCCGGCAGTCGAGGGCATCATCCGCCTCAGCGACGGCGATGCTGCCGCGCAGACAGTGCCTTTGCTGGGCGAATACGAAGCCATGCTGGCGGCTGCAGCGCCACAGTTCGAATTTGCCGACTTCGACGAAAACTCGCTGGCCACACTGTTCTACACCAGCGGTACCACCGGCAACCCCAAGGGTGTGTACTTCAGCCACCGGCAACTGGTGCTGCATACCCTGGTCGAGCAGGGCACCTTGGCCGCGTGTGGCGAGGTAGCGCTGCTGCGCACCGGCGATGTGTACATGCCGATCACGCCCATGTTCCACGTGCATGCCTGGGGCGTGCCCTATGTGGCCACGGCGCTGGGCATCAAGCAGGTCTACCCCGGGCGCTACGAGCCCAACCGCCTGGTGCGCCTGTTCCATGACGAGGGGGTGACGTTCTCCCATTGCGTGCCGACGGTGCTGCAGATGATGCTCGACAGCGAGCAAGGGCGCTGCACCGACCTGACCGGCTGGAAGATGCTGCTGGGCGGCAGCGCCCTGACGCTGAGCCTGGCCCAGCGTGCCAGCGGGCGCGGCATCAGTGTGCATTGTGGCTACGGCATGTCGGAAAGCTGCCCGCTGCTCAGCATCACCCACCTGAGCACCGACTTGCTGGCACAGCCCATGGCGCAGCAACTGCCGCTGCGCATCGATGCCGGTGTGCCGATTGCCTTGGTGGACCTGCGTATCGTCGATAGCGAGGGCAGGGAAGTACCGCACGATGGCGCAAGCCTGGGCGAAATCGTGGTGCGCGCGCCTTGGCTGACCCAGGGTTACCTGCACGAACCGGAGCAAGGCGCGGCGCTGTGGCTGGGGGGCTGGATGCACACCGGTGACCTGGCCTGTATCGACTCGCTGGGCGTGGTGCGCATCCGCGATCGCATCAAGGACGTGATCAAGACCGGTGGCGAGTGGGTCAGTTCGGTGGCGCTGGAAAACCTGATCAGCCAGCACCCGTCCGTCGCCTCGGTCGCGGTAATCGGTATTCCTGATCCACAGTGGGGGGAACAACCTTTGGCCTTGGTGGTCTGTCATGACGGTGTGCAGTTGGACCAGCCGGCATTGGCCAGGCACCTGCAGCCGTATGTTGACAGCGGGCACCTGGCCAAATGGGCGATACCGCGGCAGGTGCGGTGTGTGGACGAGATCCCCAAGACCAGTGTCGGCAAGATCGACAAGAAACGCATTCGCCAGACTGCAATATAGAAGTGGCTTGCGATGCCTGGGGGCGCCTTGCGCCCCATCTTGTTGCTGGCGGGGGCTTTGCCCGCGCGCTCAGCAGCCCCAAAACCCCGCCAAACAAGGGAATGGCGGTTGACTTGAGTTCACCCAGGTAAAGTTAGGTAAAAGCGGCCACGGCATATACACGGATCAGTATTGTGGTTTGTACTGTCCAGTTAAAGATGCCATTGATGAACACACTTCCGTCGCAGCCAAGCGCTGAACGCGGGGCGTTCTCCGGTTTCGAGGCGTGTCGCAATTCCCAGCAGGGCCCCGTGGTGATCCTTGCCTCCGGGGCTTCTGCCAAACATTTTCCGCTGGGCGAGTTTGCGCACTTGCCCATCATCGCCATGAACGGGTCGGTCGCCATGACCGCCGAACACGGCATCAAACCCTTCTTCTACGTGTGCACCGACAAAAGCTTTTGCCAGCAACAGCCGGCCTTGTTCGCCACTGCCGTGCGCGACAGCGAACGCCTGGCCCTGTGGCCTGAGCAGTATGCGCGTGCCGATGTGCCAGCCCACACCCAGTGTTATGCCTTGCACAAAGCCGACATGCCGAGCCTGCTGGACGGTTTGCGCGGCCATGGTGACAGTTGCGTGTGCAACCGGGCACTGTGGAGCAAACGCAGCCGCTCGATTGCCTTCAGTAAAGACATGGCCCATGGCTTTTTTGATGCCCGCACGGTGGCTTATGTGGCCTTGCAGTTGGCCTATCACCTGGGCTTCGAGGACGTGTTGCTGGTGGGGGTAGACCTCGACCAGAGCGTCGGGCGCTTTTACGAGGACGGCCAGGGCCCGTCTTCGCCGTGCGGACTCGACCAGCATTGGGACAGCCGCATCCTGCCGTCGTTGAAGCTGATGGCCAGGGAAGTGGTCAGCGAGCATTTCCACGTCTACAACCTGTCGGCAACATCACGCATTCCCGCTGAGCTGATACCCAAGGTCACGCTCAGCCAGGCGCGGCACATTGCTGGCTGCGCAGTTACCTGAGCAAGAAAGCGGGTGCATGAAAGACTGTGGATGCGTACAGTTGGGCGGTCGCAACTTGCAGGAGCCGGCTATGTCCAGCGCATTCACGATCATGCCATCGCCCGTCGGTATGCTGACCCTTGTGGCCCGTGGCAATTGCCTGGCAGCCGTATTGTGGGAAGAGGAGCGGGAAAACCGCGTACGCCTGGGCGCACTGCACCGGGACGACCAGTGCCCGGTATTGCGGGAAACCGCTCGCCAGCTGGGCGAGTACTTTGACGGCAAGCGCCAGCGTTTCGAGCTGGCGCTGGACTTTGCCGGTACTGAGTTCCAGCGCCAGGTGTGGGCCGCATTGCTGGCGATACCGTTCGGCGAAACCCGCAGCTACAGCGACATTGCCCGGCAGCTCGGCAACCCCAGGGCGGTACGCGCGGTTGGCGCTGCCAATGGCCGCAACCCGATTTCGATCATCGCTCCCTGTCACCGGGTAATCGGCGCGTCGGGCAGCCTGACCGGCTTTGCCGGTGGCCTGGCGGCCAAGCAGTATCTGTTGGCGCTGGAAGGGCGGCAAAGCCTGGCGCTGGACCTGTAAGGCGTCAACCGAACCCGCTGGCGATCAGGCAGGCCAGCACGGCCAGCACCGAACCGGCGATCAGGGTGTATTGCCGCCGGGCCTGACGTGCGCGGGGCCCGACCTCACGCAGGTACTCGCCGGGCGTAGGCGCATCGGGCCGATGGCGCAATCCCTCGGCCACATCGGCAAGTTGACCCTGAATCAGCAAACCGACCAGACAGTAGGTGCAGGCGTAACTCAGTAACGCTAGAAACAGATAGATCATGCAGGGTGCAGGTTCAAGGGCAGGGTGATCGCGCTGGCACTGCGGGTGTCGAGTACGATCAGCCCTTCACTGTGGTCATCCAGGCTGGCCAGCAAGTGCCCCTGGCTGTCCCATGCTGCAGAACCGCCGGCACCGATGAAGGTGTCGGCCGGCCCCACGCAGTTGGCCATCAATACCGGCATGCCCAGCTCGCGTGCCACCTCTGGGTAGTGCGCATATCCCTCGCGGATACCCTTGGCGGTTTTCGCAACGCTGACCAGGTACAGGTCGGCACCGCGCTCGCGGGCCACGGCGGCATGCGCCAGGAACATCGATTCGTAGCAGATCGCCGGTGCCACCCGGTGTTCACCCACCTCCAGCAGCAATGCCTGATCACCTGGGGTGAAGTAAGGCAGCTCATCATCATGCAAGCGCTGCTTGGCATAGGCCTGGCGCGGCGCCTCTGGGCAGAAGATGGGCATGCCGATGCGTATGCCGTCGGGCGTCGGCAATGGCAGGCCCACGGCAACCGTAATGCCCAAGCGGTCGCAGGCTGCCTGCAGCGGGTCCAGGCGCGCGGAGGTGACGGGCAGGGCGGCCTGTCGCGCCACACTCGGCTCATAGCCGGTCAGCGACAGCTCGGGGAACACCACCAGTTCGGCACCCAGGGCCGCAGCCTGCTCGATGCAAACCAGATGGCGCTGGAGGTTGCCTGGCAAATCGCCCTTGAGCGACGCCAGTTGTACGGCGCACAGTTTCATCAGAACCATTCCCTGGTGAAGATTGACGTGCCGAGCATACTATCGGCACCAACGCCTGTTCCAGTGAAGGGTTTTTCAGGAAGCCTGGGATGCGCAGCAAAACGCCCCCCCGACCTGCGCAGCCACGGTACCTTGTGCCATGCTGTCCAGTGACAGCGCCATGAGCACGGCCCGCATGAAGGCGGGCAGGGTGCTACCAGCGGAGGAACACTGTAATGGCACGGTTTCGGCGGATGATCGCCAATATCCGGGGACGGGATCTGGCCGTGGGCGATATCCATGGCCACTTCCAGCGCCTGCAACAATGCCTGGATGCGGTAGGTTTCGATCCGGCGGTGGACCGCCTGTTCAGCGTGGGTGACCTGGTCGACCGTGGGCCGCACAGCGAAGCCGCGCTGGAATGGCTGGCCCAGCCTTGGTTCCATGCCGTCCAGGGCAATCATGAGGCCTTGGCAATCACCCGCGTGCGCGGTGGGCGGCTCGACCTGGGCATGTACCGCGCCGCCGGGGGTGGTTGGTTCCTCGACTTGCCGCGGCGCGAGCAACTGCGTTTCGTGGAGCGTTTCGAGCAGTTGCCGATTGCCATGGAAGTGGAGAGTGCGGACGGGCTGGTAGGCCTGCTGCATGCAGACAGCCCGTTTGCCGACTGGACAGTCTTACGCTCCTGGCTGGAACTGGATGACGACCCTGACGTGCGCCAAGTGTGCCAGTGGTCACGTCGGCGCCTGAAAGAGGGGGACACCCAACCGGTGCAGGGCCTGCGAGCCCTGCTGGTCGGCCACACCCCGGTGTTGGAGGCCAAGCTGCTGGGCAATGTGTGGCACCTGGACACGGGGGGCTGGGCCAGCGGCCATTTCACCTTGGTCGACATGCGCACCTTGCAACGGGTCAGCCCCGAGCCAGATGCAGCAACAACGCCCCCGCCAACATCACCAGCATGACCCCCGAGGCCCGCTCCAGCCACGCCAGGCTGCTGGCGAAGCGCCGCAGTACCCGCTGGTTGCCGATGGCCACGGCAACCAGCAAGTCCCATAGCAGGACGATGCTGAACATCCATAGCGCGTAGGCTGTTTTCCAGCCGGGGCTGACGCTGGCGACCATGCTGGCCAGGCTGGCATAGAACAGTGCGTTCTTGGGGTTGAGGATGCCAGACAAGAAGCCCATGCCCAAACTGCGCCACCAGCCATGCACCCGCTGGCTGCCGGCGACTGTGCCCAGGCTGGTTTGCCCGGCATGGCGCAGGAACAGCACGCCGATGTACAGCAGGTAGCTGGCGCCGGCCAGTTGCAGGGCGCTGAACAGCAGGCTGCCCTGCTGCAGTACCGAAAGCCCGGTGAAGGCGATGACGATGAACGCGCCATTGGCCAGCGCTATGCCCAAACAGGCGCCGCTGGCGATGCGCCAGCCGCTGCTGATCGCGTTGCGTGCGACCAGGAAAAAGTCCGGGCCAGGTGAGAGCAGGGCAAGGAAGTGGGCCAGGGCGATGATCATGAATTGTTGCATTAGGGGCTGCTCTACGGAAAAAACCGCAGTCTGCTGCCGGGCCCGTTCTGGCGTATTGAACAATATTGCACCTGCAGCAGCCTTCAGTTTCCGCGGTACTGCCCCGGTGTAACCCCCACATGGGCCTTGAACACCCGCTGGAAATGGCTCTGGTCAGCAAAGCCAAGCTGGTAGGCCACTTCCGCCAGGGCCAGCCCTTCACTCAATAGCTGCCGCCCACGATTGACCCGGGCATTGAGCAGGTAGGCATGCGGCGTGAACCCGGTAGCCGCACGAAACGCGCGGATCAGCTGATAGCGCCCCAGCCCGGCCTCCCGCGCCAACACCTCCAGGCTCAATTGCGCAGGGTCCTGGTGTTCGATGCGTGCAAGCAACCCGTTCAAGGTGGCGGCTTGCAGGGCGGGGGCCGCTGCCAGCGGTGGGTGCGCGGAAAAGTCCAGGTCCCCCAGAAAGGCAATCAGCGCCGCATCTTTCTCGCCATTGCAGGCACTGGAAAACAGTAACCTGTTCAGCGCGCAGAACTGCCGATATACCTCGGCCTCCCTGCAGATGCGCACCGGTTCGCCAGCTTCGATTCCGCCAAGGCCCGACTCCAGGCGTAACTGCGTCAGCCAGTCGGCATCCACATGCAGCATCTGATAGCTCCACGCCAGGCCGGGGGCCGGGTTGCAGGCATGCACGCGGTGGGCCGGAACCAGTACCAGCGTGCCGGGCGCCAAGTGTTGCTGCCCGTCGGCAGCCCCGGTGAAATGGCTGCGGCCAGCATCCACCGCACCGATGGAAAACGTCGGGTGGCTGTGGGCCTTGTAGCAGGCCCGGCTGTGGCAGGCGCGCCGGCTCTCGACATGTGCCAGGGCCGGATCGCGCCACAGGGCGGCGTGGGAACGGGGCATTACAGGCTCCTCGGTATTGCCGGCAGGGTAGCAGGTACCGTGCACCCGTACAGTTTTTATCGCTGGCTGTTACTTGACCGCAGGACCCGGAACGCGCCGAAATAGAGGGCTGTTGTCAGAGGAAAACGAGAATGGACCTTTCAAGCCTGCTGCTTTTCATCCCCGCCTGCTTCGCCTTGAACATGGCGCCAGGGCCAAACAACCTGTTGTCGCTGCACAACGCCAGCCGTTACGGCCTGCGCACCGCCTGCGTGGCCGGCGCCGGCCGGATCCTTGCCTTCTGCGGCATGATTGCCCTGGCAGCGATGGGCCTGGCAGTGGTGTTGCATACCAGCGAATACCTGTTCCTGGCCATCAAGGTGGTGGGCGCGGCCTACCTGTTCTACATCGCCTGGCAACTGTGGCGCGCACCCGTGAGCGAGGCCGTGGTGGCAAGCGATCACCCAGGCGGCACTTGGCGCCTGGCGCGCCAGGAGTTCTGGGTGGCGGCCGGCAACCCCAAGGCCATCCTGATCTTTACCGCCTTCCTGCCGCAGTTCGTATCGGTCGGTAGCAGCACCCCGGTGAGTGAGCAGTTCCTTTGGCTGGGTGTGTTGTTCCTGCTGCTGGAATGGGCGGCCATCGCCATCTACTCAGGCCTGGGCGCCTACATGCAGCGTTGGTTCAGCCAGCCCGGCCCACGCCGGATGTTCAACCGGGTCAGCGCGTCCTTGCTGGGTTGCGCGGGCCTCGGTCTGCTGGCTGCGCGCCGCTAGAACTGCCAGCGCACGCCCAGGTTAACGCCGCTGGCTTCCTGCTGGCGGCTGTCCAGGTTGGCGGTGTACTGCACGCCGCCATGCAGGCTCAGCGCTTCGTTGACCTGCGCTACCACACCGCTTTCCAGTTGCACTGAGGTATAGCGGTAATCGGTCTTGATCCTGTCTGCGTCATCGAAGGTCAAGGTGTCGCGCCCACCGTCGCCGTGCCACAGGTTGACCTGCGCATAGGGCTGCAACAGGCGCCCGCTGCTCCCCGTGAACGCACCCTCCAGGCGCAGGCCCAGGCGGCCGGTCAGCTCGACCTGGGCGTCATGACTGATGCGCGAGACGCTGTCGCTGGCGCTGTCCAGCGCGACCTTTTGCGCAATCAGCTGAGCTTGCGGTTCCACGCGCCAGCGCTCGGACAGGGTGATGGGGTAGCCCAATTCCAGTGAAGCTGTCCAGGCGTGGCCGTCGAGGTTCAGCGTGTCGCCACGATCGGAGCGGGCGCGGCCATCCAGGCGGGTGTACTGCAACACCGCGTCCAGGTACGCGCCCTGTGGCCCGACCAGCGTCCAGTAGGTGCCCACGCTATCGCCATCGAGCTTCAGGTCGCCCACCCTGCGGTCGTGAACGGCCAGGGCAAACCCTTTGACGTCGGCGTCCAGGCGGCTATGGCTTACGTAGATACCGACATGCTGGCGGTAACCGTTCTCGCCAACCTTGGCATACAGGTCCTGGCCCACCTTGAAACCGTAGAGGTCGCCATCCAGGCTCGGGCTGACCGTGCCGCTCCATTGCTGGCGCAGCGTGCCGCTGTAGGCTTGCCCCCAGCTGGCTGGCAGGGCGCTTTCACCCTGCAGTAACAGCTGGTCGCCCTGGCGTTGGTGGAAGGTGCCCAATGCCTGACGGGCGATGATCGCGGCACCCCGTGGCGCGGCGGCATACACCGGGACCTCGGGGCGGTACAGCGGCAGGCTTTGGCCCTGCACCGGCGCAGGCAGCTCGGCCTGGCCGGGCGCTGGCGCAGCGACGGGCGGGGTGACGGCCGGGGCGATCACCGGCGGCTCGCCCGGTGCCGGCACAGGGGCTGGAGCGGGTGGCGCAACCAGCGTCGAGCGCAGGTACCAGCTGTTTTCACTGCCGGCAGTGACGCCCCCTTTGAACAGCCGATAGTCGTAGGCACCGGCCGACAGCCTTTGGGTCTGTACAAAGGCGGTGGCCGTGCTGGTGGCGCCGTCACGGGCTTCGACCACCTGGATGCCGTTCTGCGCTGTCGCCGCACCTGCGCCGTTGAGGTTGTTGATGAGCACCTGGGTAGAGCCGGCGATGGCGCCGCGGCTGACCACCAGGCGATCGGAAGCAGCGCCATCGCCGGCCAGCACGCTGTTCAGGCGCAGGGTGCCGTTGTTGCCGGTGTAATCGCCCTCGATGCGCAAGCGGCCCATGGCATCATTGCCGGCGGTGAGGTCAAGTGTGCCTGCGTTGCTGATTGCGGCGCGCTGGCCTGGGGCAAACGCAGTGATCACCCCTTGGCGTGAAGTGATGCTGCTGCTGGCGTCGAGGGTGAGGCTGCCCGTGCTGCTGTCACTGTCGCCCAGTACCAGCGTGTCATCCAGTGCCAGCCGGCTGCCGTTGTTCAGCGCCACGCGCTCCCAGTTCACATAGTGGGCACCGCCTGCCGGCTGGCTGGCATCGAACGTCAGGCTGTCGTTACCTTCGCCGCCGTCCAACGTGATACTCAGCACCTCGGGCGTAAGGCCTTTGAGCAGTGCCGTGTCATCACCTGGCCCGGCATCCACGCGCCCGCCAATACGGCCACCGTCCCAGGTGAAGCGGTCGCTGCCAGTGCTCAGCAACACATCGCCGCCAACCTGGCCACCGTGCACCAGCACCTGGTCGTCGCCACCGCTGACGCTGATGTTGCCGCCGATGTTGCCCTCGAAGACTTCGATGTAGTCCTTGTCGAAGGCCGCGATGACGTTCCGGTCGACGCTGCCGCCACGCATGATGAAGGTGTTCTCGTCCAGCCGCATGTTGACGTTGCCGATACGCCCGTCGTCCATTTCGGCATAGTCGCCGCTGTCGAACGTGCCCTTGATCCAGCCACCGGTCATGTGAAAGGTGTCCAGGCCATCACCCTGGTTGAGGTTGCCTTCGATGACGCCGCCGCTCATGGCGAAGTCATCGATGCCAGCGCCTTGGTTGACGTTTCCGCCGACGCTGCCAGAGGCCATGTCGATGCTGTCTCTGCCGGCGCCGAAGGTTACGTCGCCGGTGATGGCGCCGCTACCGGATGCCGGGAATACCAGGCGGTTATCACCGCTGGTGTCCACCAGCGAGGGCGCAGTGCCGCTGTCACAGGTGTAGGTGTCGTTACCCGGGCCGGGTGAGAAGGTACAAGCCGCGTGTGCAGCGGGCGAGGCCATCCCCAGCAGCGGGAGCGAACCCAGGGTCAGCATCAGGCGTAGACGCATCAGGAAATCCTCCATTCTCCAGGGAGACCTGCGCACCACGCGTGGTGCACAGGGTTACCGGGGTTGTATAGAGGAGTGCGTCACGACCACAACTGGCAAAAATGTCAGGTGGCAAAGGGCTAGCGCATTAGTCGCGGTAGAACGTTTGCACCAGGTGGTAGCCGAATTTGCTCTTGATCGGCCCGTGTACCACTCGCAGAGGCTTCTTGAAGATCACCTGGTCGATGGCGCCGACCATCTGCCCCGGGCGAATTTCGCCCAGGTCACCACCACGCTTGCCGGATGGGCAAAGAGAGAACTTTTTCGCGAGCACGTCGAAAGCCTCGCCGTTGGCGATGCGCTGCCTGAGCTTTTCGGCTTCGTCAGCGGTCTTGACCAGAATGTGGCGGGCTTGGGCTTTCATGGGCTACCTGTGCATCGGGGAAAAAGGCGGCATTATGCCTGATTGAATCCCGTTGAAGCGATCGCGCCCAAATGGCCGCGATGAATGTCAGCTCTTCAGCTCAGCGCGATCGCGAAACTGCTCCAGCGCCTCCGGGTTGGCCAGGGCATCGGTGTTCTTCACCGGCCGCCCATGCACCACATCGCGAATCGCCAGTTCCACCAGCTTGCCACTGATGGTGCGCGGTATGTCGCTGACCTGGGCGATCACCGCCGGCACATGGCGGGGCGTGGTGTACTGGCGTATCACCTGGCGGATGTGCTGGCGCAAGGCTTCATCCAGCTGCAGGCCGTCTTGCAGGCGCACGAACAGCACCACCCGCACATCCCCGTTCCAGTCCTGGCCGATGGCCACGCTTTCCACAACCTGTTCGACCTTTTCCACCTGGCGGTAGATCTCTGCCGTGCCAATGCGCACACCGCCCGGGTTGAGCACTGCGTCGGAGCGACCGTGGATCACCATGCCCCCGCTGGCACGCTGCTCGGCGTAGTCGCCCTGGGCCCACACCCCCGGAAACTGGCTGAAGTAGGCATCGTGGTAACGGCGACCGTCCGGGTCGTTCCAGAAACCGAGTGGCATCGAGGGGAAGTTGCGCGTGCACACCAGTTCGCCTTTGTCGTCCACCACGGGCTGACCCTGCTCGTTCCACACCTCCACCGCCATACCCAGGCCCTTGCACTGGATTTCGCCGCGACGCACAGGCAGGGTCGGGTTGCCCAGCACGAAGCAGGAGACGATATCCGTACCGCCCGACATGGACACAAGCCACAGGTCGGCCTTGATCTTGTCGTATACATAGTCATAGCTGTGCGGTGACAGCGGCGAACCGGTGGACAGCAGCAGCCGCAGGCTGGTCAGGCAGTGGCTGTTGGCAGGTTCCAGGCCTGCCTGCTCCAGTGCCGCCAGGTACTTGGCGCTGGTGCCGAAGGCGTGGATGCCCTCGGCCTCTATCAGGTCCAGAAGGCGCTCGGGGCCCGGATGGAACGGCGAGCCGTCGTACAGCACCAGCGTGGCACCCACCGCCAGGCCGCTGGCCAGCCAGTTCCACATCATCCAGCCGCAGGTGGTGTAGTAGAACAGCACGTCATCGGCCTTCAGGTCGTTGTGCAGGCCGTGTTCCTTGAGGTGTTGCAACAGCACGCCTCCGGCGCGATGGACAATGCACTTGGGCACCCCGGTGGTGCCACTGGAATAGAGGATGTACAGCGGGTGTTCGAACGGCAGCGGGGTGAAACGGGGCTCGCCGCCGGGCTGGAAGAAGTCATCCCACAGGCTGACGTTGGCTGCCTGGAATTCATCGGCACGCGTGCCTTTGCGGGTATGGGGCACCACGATCAGGTGCTCCAGGCCAGGCAACTGCGCACACACCTGGTTGACCTTGGTCACCTGGTCGATGGCCTTGCCAGCATACTCGTAACCGGCGCAGACGATCAGCAGCTTGGGTTCGATCTGGCCGAAGCGGTCGATGATGCCGTGCACGCCGAACTCGGGCGAGGAGGTAGACCAGACCGCGCCAAGGCTGGTGCAGGCGAGCATGGCCACCAGTGTTTGCCAGGTATTGGGCATGATGGCGGCTACCCGGTCGCCTGGGACGATACCTACCGCCTTGAATGCCGTTTGCAGCCCGGCCACCTGTGCGGCCAGTTCGGCATGGGTGAACACTTCGCGCTGGCCGTCTTCGCGTACGGCGACCACGGCTGGGCGGTCGTCGCGGCGGCGCAGCAGGTGTTCGGCAAAGTTCAGGGTGGCATTGGCGAACCACTGCGCATCGGGCATTTGCGGCCCTTCGCTGAGCACCTGGCTGGGCGGGGTATGCCAATGCACGTGGAAATACTCGGCCAGGGTTTGCCAGAAGGCGGGCCGCTGTTCGATGCTCCAGCCGTGCAGGGCCTGGTAGTCGTTGAGTTGCAGGTTGTAGCGCAGGTTGACCCGGCGGCGGAAGGCATCCATCCGGCTGGCCTCGATCTGCGTTGTGGACGGTCGCCAGAGCACATCGTTCATGCCGAATCTCCTTTACCGGAACAAAAGCAGGCTCAGGGCAGGATCAGCCTCGTGTTGCGAAGAGGCTGACCCTGCAGAGAAAGCGGTCCTGCCTACTCTACTTTAGCCTTCTGCACATCCTGCGATGCCGACCACACGCGGTAGCGCACTTCGACATCCTTGGGCACATACACCACCACCGGCAGCTTGCTGTTGTAGCGCAGCAGGAAGCCATCGCCGACCACCGGCACGAAGGCCTCGGTCTTCTTGCCGTCCGGGCAGGCCATCAGCGTGCTGGCCGGGCCGCTGACGTTGTCCAGGCGGTAGTAATTGTAGCCCCAGCCTTCCAGGGTGCGTGCTTCAAGGTTGCCGCCCAGGCGCTGACGATTGCAGTCGACCTGCAGCGTCTTGCCAGCGAGGATTTCCAGTTTATAGGCCGACTCGTCGGCCTGGGCCGGCAGGTGGATAACCTGCCGGGTGAAGCCTTTTTCCGCCTCGGGGTAGGGCGCGATGTCCTTCAGGCTGGCGGCCATCGCAGGTGCGGCGGCGGCCAGGCTCAGGGCCAGAATCGCGGTCATTGGGGTAGGGCGCATAAGGCCTCCTTGCTGATAAACGAATGCGCGACCGTCGCCAGGCCCAGGCCGCCCGTCACTGGGCCAACCAGCCACCATCGACGTTCCAGGCGGCGCCGCGAACCTGGCTACCGGCCTCGCTGCACAGGAAGAGTACCAGCTCACCAAGGTGTTCGGGGGTGACGAAGGCCAGCGACGGTTGCTTTTCTGCCAGCAGATCGTGCTGCGCTTGCAGCCGATCGCCACCCTTGGCTGCACGATCGTCGATCTGCTTTTGCACCAGCGGTGTCAGCACCCAGCCCGGGCATATGGCATTGCAGGTGACATGACTGGTGGCGGTTTCCAGGCCGACCACCTTGGTCAGGCCGATCACACCATGCTTGGCTGCCACGTAGGCTGCCTTGCCAATCGAGCCGACCAGGCCATGCACCGAAGCGATATTGATGATGCGCCCCCAGTTGCGCGTGCGCATGCCCGGCAGCGCCAGGCGCGTGCCATGGAATACGGCCGACAGGTTCAGGGCGATGATCTTGTCCCAGCTTTCTGGCGGGAACTGCTCAACCGGTGCCACATGCTGGATACCGGCGTTGTTGACCAGGATGTCGACGCCGCCGAACTCGCGTTCGGCCAGGTTGAACAAAGCCTCGATCTGGACCACATCCGACAGGTCGGCCGGGTGGTGCACAACCTTCACCCCGTGCCGGGCAATTTCCGCCA
The DNA here is from genome assembly GCF_029840855.1 of Pseudomonas sp. GD03862. Lineage (NCBI taxonomy): Bacteria > Pseudomonadati > Pseudomonadota > Gammaproteobacteria > Pseudomonadales > Pseudomonadaceae > Pseudomonas > Pseudomonas sp. GD03862. The sequence continues at coordinate 47,890 of NZ_JAOCDI010000009.1, read as the reverse complement.
TGGCGGGGCCCGGGTCACCAAAGCCGTTGAGCACGATGTTGGCGCCAGCCCGGGCCAATACCTGGGCGATGCCCAGGCCAATGCCGCTGGTGGAACCGGTGACGAGTGCAGTTTTGCCTTCAAGGGTCATGCAATGCTCCTTAGACGATGCCAGTGGCGTAGAACGTGGCGATGACCACGAACACCGCCAGGGTCTTGATCAGGGTAATACCAAAAATGTCCTTGTAGGCCTCGCGGTGGGTGAGGCCGGTCACCGCCAGCAAGGTGATCACCGCGCCGTTGTGCGGCAGGGTGTCCATGCCACCGCTGGCCATGGCGGCTACCCGGTGTAGCACTTCCAGCGGGATATCGGCCGCGTGGGCGGCGGCGATGAACGTGTCGCCCATGGCTGCCAAGGCGATGCTCATGCCGCCCGAAGCGGAGCCAGTGATGCCGGCCAGCAAGGTCACGGTGATGGCTTCGTTCACCAAGGGGTTGGGGATGCTGCGCAGGGCATCGGCCAGCACCAGAAAACCCGGCAGCGAGGCGATTACCGCGCCAAAGCCGTATTCCGAAGCGGTGTTCATGGCTGCCAGCAAGGCACCACCCACCGCGCTTTTGGTGCCTTCGGCCAGGCGTGTACGAATGGCGCCAAAGGCGCATACCAGGACCATCAGGATGCCCACCAGCAACGCGGCCTGCACAGCCCAGATGGCCGTCAGCTTGGTCACGTCGCTTTGTACCGGTGCACTCATGCCTGGCAATTGCAGGCTGTGACTGGGGCCGTACCAATGCGGTATCCAGTGGGTGAACACCAGGTTCATCACCCCCACCAGTAGCAGCGGCGACAGCGCCAGCCAAGGGTTGGGCAGGCTCAGGTCGGCAGCGGTTTCCGGTTCGTTGCGCAAGTCGGTGCCATAACCTTCACCGGCGCGCAGGGCCTTGTTGCGCTGGCGCTGCAGGTAGGCCATGCCGGTAAAGAACACGAACAGCGTGCCGATCAGGCCCAGCCACGGTGCGGCCCAGGCAGTGGTGTTGAAGAAGGTGCTGGGGATGATGTTCTGGATCTGTGGGGTGCCGGGCAGGGCGTCCATGGTGAACGAGAATGCGCCCAGGGCGATGGTGGCCGGGATCAGGCGTTTGGGGATGTTGCTCTGACGGAACATTTCGGCGGCGAACGGGTACACCGCGAACACCACCACGAACAGCGAAACACCGCCGTAAGTGAGCAGGGCACAGACCAGTACGATTACCAGCATCGCCTGGCGGGTGCCGAGCAGGCGGATGGCGGCGGCGACAATCGAGCGGGAGAAACCGGACAGCTCGATCAGCTTGCCGAACACCGCCCCCAGCAGGAATACCGGGAAGTACAGTTTGATGAAACCGACCATTTTTTCCATGAACACCCCCGTGAACGCAGGGGCGACGGCGGCAGGGTCGGTGAGCAGGACAGCGCCGAGGGCGGCGATGGGGGCGAAGAGGATTACGCTGTAACCGCGGTAGGCGGCCAGCATCAGCAAGGCCAAAGCAGCGAGTGCGATGAGCACGGTCATCGGGGTGGGTCTCCTGGGTGAGTCTTGTTTTTATCGTTGAGCAGGAGATAGCGGGAATCGTGCCAACTATGTAACTGGCTGATTTGTAAGGGTTAAAGGGTTTTGTTAGAAGTCTGTGTCTACATTCAGAGACGCCATGGGCTGCCTTACAGCCCATCGCTGGCTTGCCTGTGGTTAAGGGCGGAGCTCTGGCGGTAATCTCAAATCAGAAACAAAAGTCTCCAATCAGAGACCAAGTGCCGCCATCTTCTTGTACAGCGTCGACCGCCCCAGCCCTAAGGCTGCTGCTGCCTCTGGCACGTTTCCCCCCTGTTCGGCCAGCGCCCCGGCAATCAGGCCGCGTTCAAAGGCCTCGCAGGCCTCACGGTAGCTCTGCCGCACGGGCGCTTCAGCCAGCGGGCTCAATGGCCCCAATGCCGCACGCAGGTCCGCAACCCCCAACCGGGGCTGATCCGCCAGCAGGGTCGCGCGCTCCAGCACATTGCGCAGCTCGCGAATGTTCCCCGGCCACGCATGCCTGGCCAGCAGTTGCTGCGCTTCAGCTTCCAACTCGTACTGGCTGCCCAGCTCAGCCAATATGGCCTCGCACAGCGCGGGCAGGTCCTCCAGCCGTTGCCGCAACGGCGGAACATCGATCGGCAGCACATTCAGCCGGTAGTACAGGTCGGCGCGGAAGGCCCCGCGGGCCATGGCAGCCTGCAGGTCGATGGAGGTGGCGGCAATGATGCGCACATCGCTGCGCAGCATCTGGTTCGACCCGACCGGTTCGTATTCCTTTTCCTGCAGCACCCGCAGCAGCTTGCTCTGCAGGGCCAGCGGCATGTCGCCGATCTCGTCGAGGAACAGCGTGCCGCCTTCGGCCAGTTGCAGCTTGCCGCTGCGGCCCTTGCGGTCGGCGCCGGTAAAGGCACCCGGCGCAGTACCGAAGAATTCGGCTTCCAGCAGCGTCTCCGGGATGGCTGCGCTGTTGATGCTGACAAAAGCTTTGTGTGCCCGTGCCGACGCTGCGTGAATGGCGTGGGCCAGCAGCTCCTTGCCGGTGCCGGTTTCGCCCAGCAGCAACACGGGCGAATCACTGCCGGCGCCACGCCGGGCGCGTCGTTTGGCTTCCAGGCTGGGCGCGCTGCTGCCTACGAACTGGGCGAAGCTGTATTTGGCCTGGCGGGCGCGCAGTTGCGAGCGGGTCGAGGCCAGTTCCTGCTGCATGCTGGCGTAGCGCTTGAGCAGCGGCGACAGGCTGCGCAGTTCGTCGAACAGGGCAAAGCCAATGGCGCCGATCAGCGCGCCCTGGTCATCGTGGATGGGCAGGCGCATGACCACCAACGGCTCGTTCGGCGTGTCGAGCATGTCCAGCAGGATGGGCCGGCCATTGCTCACCACGTCGCGCATCAGGCTGCCGGGGATTACCGTTTCGCAGGGCTGGCCGATGGCACTGGCAGCGTCGGCCAGGCCAAAGCGTCGGGCGTAGCGTTCGTTCATCCAGACGATGCGTGCCTGGCGGTCGACGATCACCGTGCCCTCGCTGGACTGTTCGATGATCTCGAACAGCGAGCGGATCGCCAGTTGCCGTACCTGGGGGTAGTCCTTGAGGCTGTCGCTGTCGTGCATGGGTGAACATCCTGAATCATGTATTGGCACAAGCCCGCGAAAAGGCCAGGCCTGAAAACTCATCGTCGGGGGTCAAACGCCTCACGCAAGGCATCCCCGATAAACACCAGCAGTGACAGGATCACCGCCAGCGCAAAGAACGCGGTAAAGCCCAACCACGGTGCCTCCAGGTGCTGCTTGCCCTGGGTCACCAACTCGCCCAGCGAGGCGCTGCCCGCTGGCATGCCAAAGCCCAGAAAGTCCAGCGCGGTCAGTGTGGTGATCGCCCCGGTCAGCATGAACGGCACATAGGTCAGCGTGGCATTCATGGCATTGGGCAAGATATGCCGCAACATCACCTGACTGTCCGGTAACCCCAACGCCCGCGCAGCCTTTACATACTCCAGGTTGCGCCCGCGCAGGAACTCGGCGCGCACGACGTCGACCAGGGTCAGCCAGGAGAACAGCGCCATGATCCCCAGCAACCACCAGAAATCCGGCTCGACGAAACCGCTGAGGATGATCAACAGATACAACACTGGCAACCCCGACCATACCTCCAGCAAGCGCTGGCCGAGCAGGTCGACCCAGCCCCCGTGGTAGCCTTGCAGGGCGCCCGCCGCCACGCCAATGAGCACACTGACCACGGTCAGGGCAAAGGCGAACAGCAGCGATACCCGCGTGCCATAAAGCACCCGCGCCAGCACGTCCCGGCCTTGGTCGTCGGTGCCTAGCCAGTTGCTGGCACTGGGCGGGCTGGGGGTGGGCACCTGCAGGTCGTAATTAGGTGTGTCGGCACTGAACGGGATAGGTGCGAACAGCATCCAGCCACCCTGTTCAGCGATCAGTTGGCGCACATAGGCGCTGCGGTAGTCGGGCTGAAACGGCAGTTGCCCGCCGAACTGCTGCTCGGTATAGCGTTTGAGCGCCGGAACGTACAAATTGCCCTTGTAGCCCAGCAGCAGTGGCTTGTCGTTGGCCACCAGTTCGGCGCAAAGGCTGAGCAGCAGAAGGCCGGCAAACAACCACAGCGACACCCAGCCCAGGCGGTGGCGGCGAAAACGTTGCAGGCGACGGCGCGACAGGGGCGATAGCATCAGTGCGCCCTCGTATCGAAGTCGATGCGCGGGTCGAGCAGGGTGTAACACAGGTCCCCGATCAGGCGAATCAGCAGGCCCGCCAGGGTGAAGATGAACAGCGTGCCGAACACCACCGGGTAGTCCCGCGACACGGCGGCCTCATAGCTCATGCGGCCCAGGCCATCGAGCGAGAAGATCACCTCGATCAGCAACGAGCCGGCAAAGAACACGGTGATCAGCGCCTGTGGCAGCCCGGCCACCACCAGCAGCATGGCGTTGCGCAACACATGGCCATACAGCACGCGGCGTTCGCTGAGGCCCTTGGCCCGGGCAGTGACCACGTATTGGCGGGAAACCTCGTCGAGGAAGGCATTCTTGGTCAGCAACGTGAGGGTGGCGAACCCACCGATCACCAGGGCCGCGACCGGCAGCACCAGGTGCCAGAAGTAGTCGGCGACCTTGCCCAGCAGGCTGAGCTCGTCGAAATTGTCCGAGACCAGGCCGCGCACCGGGAACCAGTTGAGCGAAGTGCCGCCGGCAAACAGGACGATCAGCAGCAGGGCGAACAGGAACGAAGGCAGGGCGTAACCGATCACGATCAACGCGCTGCTCCAGGCATCGAAGCGGCTGCCGTGGCGCATCGCCTTGCGGATGCCCAGCGGGATAGACACCAGGTAGGTGATCAGCGTGGCCCAGAAGCCCAGCGACAGGGTGACCGGCAACTTGTCGAGAATCAGGTCGGTGACTTTGGCGCCGCGGAAGAAGCTGTTGCCAAAGTCCAGCCGGGCATATTGGCCGAGCATCAACCAAAGCCGCTCGGGGGCGGATTTGTCGAAGCCATACTGGCGCTTGATCTCTTCGATCAGTTTTGGGTCCAGGCCGCGTGTGGCCCGGGATTCGCCATGGACCACTTCAGCTCGCGCGCCGGGTGCGCCGCCACCGATGCCCTGCAGGCGCGCCACGGCTTGTTCCACCGGGCCACCCGGCGCGGCCTGGACGATGGCGAAATTGACCAGCAGGATTGCCAGCAGCGTCGGGATGATCAGCAACAGACGGCGCAGGATATAAGCGGTCATGGCGAGGCCTTCCGGCGTTCGGCCATCTGCGCGTTGGTCAGCGGGGTAGGGCTTACCTCCCACCAGGTGTCCAGGCCCTCGTCATAGGTAGCCTGGACCTTGGGCAGGCCGAAGCGGTTCCACCAGACGGTGGAGCTGCCCGGCGGGTAATAGTTGGGGATCCAGTAGTAATTCCATTGCAGCACGCGGTCCAGGGCATGGGCGTGACGCAGCATGTCGGCCTGGGTGTCGGCGCGGACCAGGCCGTCGATCAGGTGGTCTACGGCCGGGTCCTGCAGGACCATCAGGTTGTTCGAGCCAGGGTCGTGAGCGGCCGCCGAACCAAAGTAGTTGTACAACTCGGCGCCTGGCGACAAGGTGACCGGGTAGCCGGTGACGATCATGTCGTAATCGCGCGCCATCAGCCGGTTGACGTACTGGGCCGAGTCGACGTTGCGGATGTTCAGGGTCACGCCGATCTGGGCCAGGTTGCGCTTCCAAGGCAGCAGCAGGCGTTCAAGGCCCGCCTGGCCATTGAGGAACGTGAACGCCAGCGGCGTGCCCTGGTTATTGACCAGACGGTCGCCTTCGGGGTGCCAGCCGGCTTGTTCGAGCAGGGCCAGGGCCTGCAACTGCTGTTGACGGATGATCCCCGAGCCATCGGTGACCGGGGCAGTGAACACCGTGGTGAACACTTCATCTGGCACTTGGCCGCGCAAGGGGGCGAGCAGCTTCAACTCGCCCGCATCCGGCAACTGGCGAGCGGCCAACGGCGTATTGGAGAACACGCTTTGCTGGCGGATGTACAGGTTGCGCATCATCTGCCGGTTGCTCCACTCGAAGTCCCATAACATACCCAGCGCCTGCCGCACACGGCGGTCCTTGAACTGCGGCTGGTCGAGGTTGAACACGAAACCCTGGGCCACCTGCGGTTTGGCCGGGCCCAGGTGGGCGCGCTGCAGGCGGCCGTCGTCCAGTTGCGCACCGTTGTAGCCCAAGGTGTAGGCCGTGGCGGAGAACTCGCGGTTGTAGTCGTAGCCACCGCCTTTGAGTACCTGGCGCGCCACTTCGGTGTCGCCGAAGTACTCGATGCGCAGCTTGTCGAAATTGTAGCGGCCACGGCTGGCGGGCAGGTCACGTGCCCACCATGCCGGGTCGCGTTCGAAGGTGATGCTGCGGCCGTTGTCGATGCGCCCAATGCGGTATGGCCCGCTGCCGACTGGCTTGTCGAAGCCGGCACCGTTGGCAAAGTCGCGCTGCTGCAGGTCGTGCTCGGGCATTACCGGCAGGCTGGCGAGGTCCAGCGCCAGGGTGCGGCCGTGCTCGGGCTTCAAGTCGAATCGCACGCTGTGCAGGCTTTCCACGGTCACGCCGGCCACGTCGGCAAACTGGGTACGGTACTTGAGGCTGCCCTTGCTCATCAGCAGTTCGAAGGTGAAACGAACGTCTTCGGCGCGCACCGGCTTGCCATCGGCGAAGGTGGCGCGTGGGTCGAGGTCGAAACGTAGCCACTCATCATTGGGGCCGCGCTCCATGCGCCGGGCGATCAGGCCGTAAACGGTATAGGGTTCATCGTACGAGCGTACCGCCAGTGGCGCGTACAGCAGGCCATCGACTTCGCTGACACCGATGCCTTTGTCGATATAGGGGAGGATGTGGTCGAACTGGCCGATCTCGATGGCCGAGCGGCGCAAGATGCCGCCCTTGGGGGCGGAGGGGTTTACATAGTCGAAATGCCGGAAGCTGGCGGCGTAGCGGGGGGCTTCACCGTAGACCGTGAGGGCGTGGGTGGGAGCGGCCTGGACCGTAAAGCCCATGCACGAAAATACAAGCCCCCACCATACTTGTGGGAGCGGGTTTACCCGCGAATGCGTCGGAGCAGGCAACGAGGTTGTCTGGTCTGGCCTCTTCGCGGGCAAACCCGCTCCCACAGGGGGGCTGATCACCGGGAGGGGTGAATCAGTCCTGGCGGCTGGTCACTTCCAGCAGGTGGTAGCCGAACTGGGTCTTCACCGGGCCTTGCACAGTGTTGACTGGGGCGCTGAAGACCACGGTGTCGAATTCCTTGACCATCTGGCCTGGGCCGAACGAGCCCAGGTCACCGCCCTGACGGCTGGACGGGCAGGTGGAGTTGGCTTTGGCGATTTCAGCGAAGTCGGCGCCTGCTTCGATCTGGGCTTTGAGTTCGTTGCACTTGTCTTCGCTGCTGACCAGAATGTGGCGGGCGGTTGCACGGGCCATGGGTACTGCTCCTTGGGGGTAAAAAGGCAAGCCTAGCGCACTTGTCCGGGGTATGTCTCGCCAGGCTTACAACCTTCGGCCTACAGTTTTTGTGCCGCCTCACGCAACAGGGTTTCGGTGGAGGCCCAGCCCAGGCAGCCGTCGGTAATCGACACACCGTATTTCAGTGTGCCCTTGCCCAGCGCCTGGCAGCCATCGAACAAGTGCCCTTCGATCATGACGCCGACCAGCGAACGGTCGCCGGCCAGGCGCTGTTCCAGCACATCATTGAAGACCGCTGGCTGGCGCGCCGGGTCCTTGCCGCTGTTGGCGTGGCTGCAATCGACCATGATCCGTGCCTGCAGGCCGGCCTTGGCCAACGCCTGACGGGCCATGGCGATGCTGTTGGCATCGTGGTTCGGGCCTTTGTGGCCGCCGCGCAGCACAAGGTGTGTGTCCGGGTTGCCCAAGGTCTCGATGATCGCCGGATGGCCCTGTGCATCCATACCGAAGTGGCGGTGCGGGTGGGCAGCGCTGCGCATGGCGTCGCTGGCGATGGCGATGCCGCCGTCCGTACCGTTCTTGAAGCCGACCGGCAGCTCCAGGCCACTGACCATTTCGCGGTGGATTTGCGATTCGGTGGTGCGTGCGCCGATCGCCGCCCAGGCCAACAGGTCGTCGAAGTAGCCGGCGGCCATCGGTTGCAGCAACTCGGTGGCGATCGGCAGGCCGCGTTCGATCATGCTCAGCATCAGCCCGCGAGACAAGGCGATACCCGAGTGCATGTCGTCACTGCCATCGAGGTGCGGGTCGTAGGCAAGGCCTTTCCAGCCCACTGTAGTACGTGGTTTTTCGACGTAGGCGCGCATCACCAGCAGCAGCTTGTCGTTGACTTCGCGGCCAAGGGCGGCCAGGCGGTCGGCGTATTCAAGGGCCGAGCGTGGGTCATGAATCGAGCAGGGGCCGACGATGACCAGCAGGCGCGGGTCGCGGCCTTCGAGGATGTTGCGGATGGCCAGGCGATGGGCTTGGACTTGCTGGGCCAGTTCGCTGGGCAGTGGCATCTGCTGCTTGAGCAGGTGCGGGCTGGGCAGGCGTTTGCTGACAGTGGTGTTGGCCGCTTGCGGCTGGGTCAGGGGCAGGGCGAGGCTGGAAGCGTGCATGGCGTTTTTCCCTGGGCGGACAGCGGGTTCAAGCCCGCATGGTCGGCCCTATCGAGGTGTTCGACAGATCGTTGAATTCGTATTGGCTGCTGCATTGCCACCTGTAGAAGACCGATCGGAGGCGGCAGGCTGGCCCGAACGGGATTGGCTAAATCGCCAGGCGCAGGTGTTTGCGTAGTAATAAGTGGCGTAGTTCATGAATCTGTCCTCAAAGTGAATCGGTGTTGGTCAAAGGCCTGAAAAACAAAACCCCCGGTCGGGAAGCCGACCGGGGGTTTGAGTATTCTCATGTTCGGCGGCCCCTCGAAGGTGGACGCCGGGTGGGTATCGGCGCCTAGTGGCTAAACCAATACCCAAAGTAATAGCTGGCAGGTGCCACGCAACCGGCAACGGCCAGCACAGGGCGCAGGCTGCGACCGGTGTGGTTGGCGTGGTTGCGGGTGTGTTTCGGCATGTTGCTCTCCAGTGAATGAGCCCGAGCTTACTTCAGTTCGTGCGGGCCATTCAATGGATAAATGCTATGGGGCCGATCATTTATTTTTGTACTGACTGGTTCAATGGCCGTAGCGTCCGACCAGGCTCTGCGCCCCCAGGGCGTGGCCTTGCAGCAGTTGCAGCAGGCCGCTGCGGTCCAGCCCCTCGGGCAAGGTACCCAAGGGCAGGTCGGTGGCAATCAGGGTCAGGGCGTAATGATGGGGGTTGTCGCCGGCGGGTGGACAGGGGCCGCGGTAGCTCTGGGTGCCACGGGAGTTGCGGCCCACTGTCACGTAGGGCCCGCTCAACCCCGCCATGCCTTCCTTGAGCCCATCGTGTTCGGGATCGATGTTGTAGGCCACCCAGTGCACCACACCCACGCCCTTGCCACCGTCCGGGTCGAACATGATCAGGGCCAGCGACCGCGTACCTGCGGGCAGGTTGTCCCAGCTCAGTTGCGGGGTCCGCTCTTCACCGGCCCCGCATGCCGGGTCCTGGCCGACCTGTTGCAGGGCAATGACGCCGCCATCGGTGAAAGACGAGGAACTGACCGACATCGCGCCTTGGCCGCCTGCGGCGGCTAACGCTGTGCAGGGCAGCAAAGCAGCGAACAGCCAGTGTCTGAGGTGCATGGTCAATCCTTGGCAGGGCGTCAAGGGCTTAGTCTAGTTCAGGTCTGCTTCAGCGGCTGTCCTGGTCCTCGGCAGTACCTCCGCTGGCCCCGGCACCAGAGCCAGTGGCTTCGCCGGTACTGTTGGAGCCGCCAGTGGCACCGTCGGCGGCATCGGCGTTGCTGCCTGTGTCACTGCTGTCGTTACCTTTGCTGCTACCGGGGCTGTTGACGCTGCTGCCTTCACCGGCGGTCTTGCCGCCGGACTGGTCAGTTTGCGGATGGCTGTCGGTATGGGTGTCGGTGGCGGCGAAGGCAGCGCCGGTCAGGCTGGTCAGGGCCAGCGCCAGGCACAGGGACAGCGGGCGAATGCGGATCATGGGACTTCTCCTTTGTGCAAGATCTGTCATTCGTTTGGCTGGCAGCGGCTGGCGAGGTGCCTTCTGGGCGACGAGTGGCAATCAACAAGATTCCGAGCGCTGAGCGGGTGCCGGGGTTTCGACCGGCTCCAGCGGCGGATGCTCCTGCGCCGCATGCATCAGGTCTTCGGTCACCCGCAACTCGGCACCGGTTGGCGAGAAGGTGGTCGAAGCGGTGAACGGCGCCGGGTGCTCTGCCGCCGGGCGCTTGCCGCGGCGCCACATGAAGAAGCACACCATGGCCAGGTTGACCACGGCAAACGCCCAGAACAGCCCAGCCTCGCCAAACTCGGTCATCATCGGCGAAATGGCCACCGGTGCCATGGCCGAGCCCAGCGAGTTGATCAGCAGCAGGCCCTGGATCATCGGTACCAGCGCATCGGACGGCGCGCGGTCGGCCGCATGGCTGACCGCCACCGGGTACAGGGTGAACACGCCACCACCCAGCAGGAACAGCATGGCCGGCAGCAGGAACGAGTCCGATGGCAGGAACACCGTTACAAGCGACAGGACAACGCACAACGCGGCCAGCGCGAGCAGCACATCGAGGCGGTCCTTGCGGTCGGACCAGCGCCCGACCGGGTATTGCAGCAGCATCGCGCCAAGGATCACCCAGGCCATCATGTTGCCGACCTCACCCACCTCCAGGCCGATGCGCTGCAAGTACAGTGGCAGTAGCGCATAGATGCCGGCAATCGCTACACCCGAGCCAAAGCAGCCGACCAGGCCCGACGGTGCCACGCCCAGCAACTGGCGGGGCTTGAGGGGTTCGACCTGGTCCAGCAGCGGCGACACCCGCGGCAGGATCACGATCGGCAACACCGACAGTGCGGCCAGCACGCCGGCCAGCATGAACGGGGCGGTATCGCCTAGCTGGGTGATTTCGCCAAGACCGGCCTGGGCGATCACCCCGGCGCCGTAGAAGGCGATCATGTACAGCGCCAGCAGGCGGCCGCGGATTTTCGCGTCGCCGGCCAGCAGCAGCCAGCTTTCGATCACCAGGAACACGCCCACCGCGGCCCAGCCGTTGATCAGGCGTAGCACCGACCACCAGGTGACCTCGTAGAACAACCCTTGCAGCAGGATGGTCACGGCGATCAGCGAGGCGAAGCTGGTATAGGCGCGAATGTGGCCGATGCGCAGGATCAGCCGGTCGTTGAAGATGGCGCCGAGGGTCAGGCCGATGAAGTAAGTCGACGAGACGATACCAATGGTAGTTGCAGACTCACCGGCGGCGCCCAGGCGCAGGGTGGTCAGGGAAGACATGAAGCCGTTGCCCAGGGCAATGATGAACAGCCCGAGCAGGGGCGCCAGCGCCATGGCCAGCAAACGCGGAGACATACGTACCTCTAGTTGGATGAGCGGAATGAGCACCTTCTCGGCGCGCACACCGGCTCGACCCGGCAAGGGGCGAGTGGCGACACGGATGCGACCTGGGCAAGACTCAACCGCTGGGCGCTATGGGAGATGGGCCGGGCGGGGAGGGTTGAGCCTACTTCACATGTGCGTTCATGTGTTCAGGCGCTGACTCTGTCATTGCTGCTGGTTGCCACCGTTCAAGGCGACGGGCGAAAAGGAAGCGGGATTCTACGGGCTTGGACGCTTTTGCCCAAGGGGATCGGGTGTGCGACGAGACGCCGCAGTCTCAGCGCGACATGAACATGTCTTCCACAGACATTTTCGATGGCGGCTCCTGCGTGCGTTGAAATCGGCCCGGTAATCTCACAGAGTGCTGCATAATGCCGAACCCCACCAAGGAAGGCCCCCATGTTCGCGTCGCTGTTCGCAGTCCTGGCCCCGGTTTTCATCGTCGCCGGAATTGGTTTTGCCTGGGCCCGCAAGGGCCTGGATTACCCCACTGACTTCATCGCCCGGGTGGTGATGACCGTCGGCACACCTTCGCTGGTACTGTCCACCCTCAGCCGTACCGAGCTGGACCCGAATGCCTTTACCAGCATGGCCGTGGCCTGCTTGCTGTGCACCCTGGGTATGGCCCTGGCCGCTTTGCTCGTGTGTCGCGCGTCGGGCATGCACTGGCGGGTACTGCTGCCGGCGTTCATGTTTCCTAACACCGGCAACATGGGCCTGCCGATCAGTCTGTATGCCTTCGGTGAGCATGGCCTGGCCCTGGCCGTGGCATTCTTCCTGACCCTGTCGATCGTTCAGTTCACCATCGGCATGGCCATCTCCGGCACGGCGGCTTCGCTCAAGGCGCTGTTGCGCAACCCTATCGTCATCAGCCTGGCCGGCGCCATGCCCATCATTTTTCTCGATTTCGAACTGCCGCGTTGGCTGGCCAACACCGCAGACCTGCTGGGCGGCATGACCATTCCACTCATGCTGCTGACCCTGGGGGTGTCACTGGCCAGCATTCGCCTGCGTCACGTGGGCAGCGGCATGCTGCTGGGCGGCTTGCGCATTGGCCTGGGGGCTGCGGTGGGCTGGGCAGTGGGCGCGGTACTGGGTATGGACAGCCTGGAGCGTGCGGTGCTGATGGTGCAGTCGGCGATGCCGGTAGCCGTGTTCAACTACCTGATGGCGGTGCGGGCCAACCGTGAGCCAGAGCAGGTGGCGAACCTGGTGATGTGTTCTACGGTGCTGTCGTTTGCCTGGTTGCCGGTGGTGCTGGCTTGGTGGATGTAAGCTATAGGCAACGACAGCAATTTCCGTTGAGTCAATGCGCAGGGGTCACAAGGCCTTGGCCAAAAACGCCGCCGTGCGGCTGTCGGTAGATGCCGCCACCACCTGCGGCGTGCCGCTGACCACCACCTTGCCCCCGGCATCGCCAGCACCCGGCCCGATATCGATCACCCAGTCGCTCTGCGCCACCACTCGCATGTCGTGTTCGACCACCACCACGCTATGCCCGCTTTCTACCAGGCGGTTCAGCTGTACCAGCAGCCGGTCGATGTCCTGCGGGTGCAAGCCGTTGGTGGGCTCATCCAGCACATACAGGGTCACCCCGCGGGCCATGCGCTGCAGTTCGGTCGCCAGCTTGATCCGCTGCGCTTCACCACCGGACAGCTCGGTGGCCGGCTGGCCCAGACGCAAGTAGCCCAGGCCGATATCCTGCAGCACTTGCAGACAACGGCGGGCAGGCGGTTGCTCGGCAAAAACCTGCAGGGCCTGGTCGACGGTCAACTGCAGCACTTGCGCGATGTTCATGCCTTGCCAGCTCACCGCCAGGGTTTCGGGGTTGTAGCGGGCACCCTGGCAGGTCGGGCAGGGCGCATATACGCTGGGCATGAACAGCAACTCTACGCTGACGAAACCCTCTCCCTCGCAGTTGGCGCACCGGCCCTTGGCAACGTTGAAGGAAAAGCGCCCGGCGTCGAAGCCCTGTGCCTTGGCCTGCTCGGTCGCCGCGAAGAGTTTGCGCACGTGGTCGAACAGGCCTGTGTAGGTGGCCAGGTTGGAGCGCGGCGTGCGGCCGATCGGCTTCTGGTCAACTTGCACCAGCCGCTTGATGCTGCCAAGCCCGGCGCTTACGTGGCCGCTGCTGGTCTGTTCGGGTTCGTCTTCCAGGCTTTGCGCTTCGGGCTCGCTACGTTGCTCGGCATGGCCCAGGTGTGCCCCCACCAATTCCAGCAGGGCCTGGCTGACCAGGCTGGATTTGCCCGAGCCGGAAATACCGGTAACGGCGGTAAAGCAGCCCAGCGGAAATGCAGCGCTCAGGTTATCGAGGTTATTGCGCGTGATGCCTTCAAGCTTCAGCCAGTCGCGGGCCTGGCGGGGGGCGCGTGCGGCCTGTACCGGGGCATTGAACAGGTAGGTGCGGGTGCATGACTGTTGCACCTCGACCAGGCCGGCAGGCGGCCCGCTGTAGAGGATTGTGCCGCCGTGCTCGCCGGCAGCTGGCCCTACATCCACCAGCCAGTCGGCGCGGCGCATGGTGTCCAGGTCGTGCTCCACCACATACACCGAGTTGCCAGACTGTTTCAGGCGCTGCAGGGCTTCGAACAGCGCTTCACTGTCGGCCGGGTGCAAGCCGGCCGACGGCTCGTCGAGTACGTAGACCACCCCGAACAGCTGCGAATTCAGCTGCGTGGCCAGGCGCAGGCGTTGCAGTTCACCAGAAGACAAGGTCGGGGTGCTGCGCTCCAGTGCCAGGTAACCGAGGCCGAGGTCAAGCAGCGTATCAATGCGTTCGAGCAGCTCGTTGGCGATGCGTTGGGCCGCCAGGCGTTTTTCCAGTGTCAGCTCGTCCTGCTGCCGGGTCAGGTAGTCGGCTGCCGCCACCTTGCGGAACACTTCGGCCAGCGCCTGCAACGACAGGTGCGACAGTTCGGCGATGTCCAGCCCGGCGAAGGTCACGCTCAGCGCTTCGCGCTTCAGGCGTTTGCCCTGGCACAGCGGGCAGGGGCTGGGGCGCATGTACTGGGCCACACGCTTGCGCATCTGCGCGCTCTGCGAGTGCATGAAGGTATGCAGCACGTAACGCCGGGCACCCATGAACGTGCCTTGATAGCTGGGCTCCAGCTTGCGCTTGAGCGCTTCGCGGGTCTGCGCCGGGGTCAGGCCGGCATACACGGGGGCGGTGGGCGTCTCTTCAGTGAACAGGATCCAGTCGCGCTGCGCCTGAGGCAGGTCGCGCCAAGGGATATCGACGTCATAGCCCAGCGTGACCAGAATGTCGCGCAGGTTTTGCCCTTGCCACGCCATTGGCCACGCCGCCACCGCACGCTCACGAATGGTCAGCGACGGGTCGGGAACCATGGTCGCTTCGGTCACCTCGTAGACACGGCCCAGGCCATGGCACTGCGGGCAAGCGCCCTGGGGCGTGTTCGGAGAAAAGTCTTCGGCGTACAGCATCGCTTGCCCGGCCGGATAGTGGCCTGCGCGTGAATAGAGCATGCGGATCGAACTGGACAAGGTGGTCACGCTACCCACCGAGGAACGTGCACTCGGCGTGCCGCGTTGTTGCTGCAGGGCCACCGCCGGCGGCAGCCCGTCGATGGCATCGACATCCGGCACGCCAACCTGGTCGATCAGGCGCCGGGCATAGGGCGCCACCGATTCGAAATAACGCCGCTGGGCTTCGGCATACAGCGTGGAGAACGCCAACGAGGACTTGCCCGAGCCGGACACGCCGGTGAACACCACCAAGGCATCGCGGGGAATATCGACATCGATGTTCTTCAGGTTGTGCTCGCGGGCGCCACGAACGCGGATGAAACCGCTTGGGGTGGTCGGGCTTGGAGGCATGAATCAGTCCTTGTCTGAAGCTGAGCAGTGCGCTCAAGTTAACAGCAATTGCAGCGCCCTTGCGTGGGCAGCAGTCAAGGAATCTACCCGATGGAGCCGGTGGGGTGGCAGGGCGCCGGCTGTCTTCGCCTTACCTGACGTTCGTCTCAAGGCTTTTATTGCAGACCCTAGCGGGTACCCAGCACATCGCGGATGTTGTCCACCACATTGTTGTCCTTGATCACGTCACTCAACCAGCCTTCCAACGGCATGTTGCCCCACTTGATCGCACGTTCGATCAGGTAGGGTACCGGGCTTTGCGGTTCGCTCTGTTTGAAGTACTGGGCGATGCCCGCAAGCATGGTGAATGCCTCGTCGCGGGTCAGCGGGGTGGTGCGCAGGGCTGCAGGCGCGGTCGTCGGGGGCGTGGCATTCATCGCTTCACCTGCTTCGTGGAGGTTGGCACCCGTGGCCTGTGGCTGTGCTTCTTCCGGGATGGCGGGGTGTAGCTCGACGCCGCGGTCCTTGAGCAGTTTTTCCGCCAGTTGGCTGGCACGCGAAAGCATGTCGGCAAGGCTGGCAAAGCTGGGCGCCTCGTGGCCGAACAGGCGGTCGGCGCTGGCCTGCAGGCGTTTGCATGCATTCAGGCTGGTAGCGATCTGCTGGGCCTTGGCGCGCAGGTAGTCGGTGTCGGTAAGCGCTACCGAACGCTGGAAGATCTCGGCGTTGATCTTGCCTTCGTTCAGTGCTGTCTGCATCGCCTTGGGGTTTTGCAAGGCGAGGTTTTCTACATGGCGTGATTCGTCATAGCGCAACACGCCAAAATGCTGCCCCTGGATAATGGGCAAGCCACCGGCAATGTCGGTGAGCGTGGTCTTCAACCAGGACAGTCGCGCCGCGCGCTCGTCCAGGCCGTCTTCGAGGGTGGGGTACAGCGTTTCCCAGAACGCAACCAGGAGCTGTTCGGTCAGCTCGAGGCCAAAGGTGATGCCTTCGAAGTGTTCACGCTGGGCCAGCCCCTCGCAGAGCCAGGCCACCAGCATCAGGTCTTTGCTTTGCTGCGCAAGCCCTTGAGCCGACAGGTTGATCACCTGCTCCCAGTCGGCAGTCTTCAAGTCGGTTTGCCAGTCGCCCTGGGTCAGGTAGTCTGGGTCCGCCCGGCGTGCCTCCTTGATCTGGTCGAACAAGGCAGAGAAGCTCAAGTCTTCGCCACTGCCACCCTCGATAGGGGCGACCAGTGTGGCCAGCGAGAGGTCATTGAGAATTTCAGGCATAGAACACTCTGGACATGGCTAGTGAACAGCGCGCCGGAAAACCCGGCGCGCTGCAGAACACAGGCCGCCGAAGCGGCCCATGGTTCGGTACGTGCTTAGGCAAACACTTTGTTCGCGGTGCGGTCCCAGCCACCCACGATGTTGCCGCCGGCCTGGCCGTCGGTGCGGTTCTGCTGGGTGTAGGTGGTTTTGATGCGGGCAAAGTTGAAGCTGATTTCTTCAACTGGCAGGTCGCTGACCGCCTTGTCTTCACCACTCTGGTTGCCACCGGCGACAAACCTGACCGAAGAGACCACCACTTCTTCCATGTCGATGGTCAGGTAGGTGACCTTGTCACCACCGGCGCGGTTCACGTTCAGCTTCAGTTTGGCGATGTGCTTGCCGGTACAGCAGTGTTCGAACAGTTTGGCCGATGCCTTGTCGACTGCCTTGCGGATCTTGAAGTCGCTCAGGGCAACGCGCTCGGAGGACGCACCGCCCGAGGAGCTGGCGGTTGCCGACGTAGCCTGGGTGGCGCCGTACTCGTAGCCCAGCACTTCGATCCAGTCCTTGTGTTTTTCATCCAGAACTTCGCCTGGGATGCCGTCGATTTGGATATACGCGTCAAATGCCATTGTGAAACTCTCCATTAACAACATGTAAAGGGTTGCTCATGCGCCCCTTGGTTTTGACCTCGCCGGGCGCGCCGGCAGAGGTAGCTTGCCGCCGCCCGGGCCTCATCCTGTGAGGCCCCGGCGACCGGTTTTTGCGGCGTGGCTCAGTTAAGCCCACGCACTTCGATTTCCACCCGGCGGTTGGGCTCCAGGCACTTGATCAACTGCGTTCGCGGTTGTTGCATGTCGCAGTTGACCAATGGCTTGCGGCTGCCTTCACCCTGCGCGACCACCAGCTCGGCAGGTACGCCCTTGCCAACCAGATAGGTGCGGATGGTTTGTGCCCGTTGTTTCGAAACCTGCAGGTTGCCCTGGCTGTCACCCAGTTGGTCGGCGTGCCCCGAGATGATGATCTTGCCGATATTCGGGGTGTTCAGCAGCTTGCTGGCAATTGCGCTCAGCTGATGCTGGCCTTCGTTTTTCAGGCTCTGGAAGTCGGCGCGGCCGAAGGCGAACAGGGTGTCGGACTCCAGCGTGATGGTCTCGATGGCACGCAGTGACTGGGCCCGCAGGCTATCGATGTAGTTGCGCGAACTGGACATCAGGAAGGCGTTGTCGAGGATGCGCGGTACATCTGGCTCTCGAATCTGGTCGCTGTAGAACGTGATCTGGCGGCTGGCGTACAGGTAGTCCTGGTTGCCACCGGCCTCGCTGCCAGCGGCGGCCATGCTCTTACCGGTATGGCGGGCGATGGCCGGGTACCAGTAGTCCGGCAGGTGCGCCTTGAGAAACGCCGGGTCGGCATGCTCGCGCTGGCCCGGAGAAAGCATCACATAAGTGTCCAGCGCCGCCTTTCCGAAATTGGCGATCGACTGGGCCCGGTTGTCATGGGGCAGCGCCTCGGCCTCCACGCTGTCAATACCGCTCACTGGCTGCAGCTCACGGGTGTTGCGCTGGTAGACCTTGAGCGTGGTCAGCAGGTACAGGGTACGGGTCAGATTATCGGCCGTGGGCTTTAGCATCACATTCTGCAACGTGGCGAAGTAGCGGTCGCGTAGCAGCGGCTCGACCTCATGGCCCTGGTACAGGCCCAGGCGCATACCGAGGGGCACGCCCTTTGCGTGGTGTTGCTCATGGTAGTGAGCAGCCCAGAAGCGCAGGCGGTCTAGGCTTCGCCAGGCGGTGTACTGGCCGCTGGCCGCCTGGTCGTCGGCCTTGGCCTGGGCCAGTTCGCCGGCAATGCTGGCCAGGGTGGCGCGGTTGTTCAGGTACGACCAGCCCCACAGGCTGCACAGCACCAGTGCCGCCAGGCCGGCAGCGCCCACCCACCCGGCCTTGCGCCGGCGTTCACGGTGGTTGCTGGTGTACAGCGCCACCAAATGCTGGTCGGGAATGATCACTTTGCGGAACAGGCTGTTGATGAACAGCGGCGCCGGCTGGCTGCCGGCAGTGCCCGTTCCTTCTGCGTGTTCGAGCGCGAAGCGTTCGGCCACATGCTGGCCGTGGCAGCCCCATTGAGCCTCGTCGGCCTGCAGCGCCGCGGTGAAATAGAAACCGCGCAGCATTTCGGCATTCTGGTAAGGGTTGGCACGCAGCAGGCTGTCGACGAACTGATGCAGGCGCGGCTTGAGCGCGGCCAGCTCCAGCGGGAAGCGGTAGGCAGCGTTGTTCTGCCGAGTGACTTGGATATCCTGCTGCACCAGCTGCTGGCTCGCCATCTGCCCCCAGTAACGGGTCAGCTCGTCCATCGCATTGCTGAAGCGCTGGCCCCAGTCGGCTTGCTCGTAACCCTTGTGAGAGAAGGTTTTACCCATCACTTCACCACGAGCCGCGTCGTCCAGTTGGCGATAGAACGCGGTGAAACCAGGGATCAGGTCGCACTTGGTGAAAACCAGGTAGATTGGCAGACGCACTTCCAGCAGCGCGCAGCTTTCCTGAATGCGTTCGCGCAGGCGCTTGGCCACGCGCTCCTGGTCTTCGACCGAGCCATGCAGGATATCGGCGATGCTGACGCTGACGATCAAGCCGTTAAGGGGGCGGCGCTGGCGATGCTGGCGCAGCAGTTGCAAAAAGCCGCGCCACTTGCCGGCTTCCTCGGGGCTGTTCATGTAGCGCCCGGCAGTGTCCAGCAGTACCGCTTCAGAACTGAAGAACCAGTCGCAGTTGCGCGTGCCGCCCAGGCCCGCGACCCGCACGCCTTCGCGCTCGGCATAAGGGAAGTTCAGGCCCGACTGCAGGATCATCGTGCTCTTGCCGGCGGCAGGCTGACCAATGACCAGGTACCAGGGCAGGGCATACAGTGCATCCTTGTTCGAGGTACCGCGCGGCTTGTTGCTGTGCAGGCGCTCGATGCCCTGCAGCAGGCGCTCGCGCAACAGGCTGACTTCTTCCCGGTCGGCCGGGGCTGCACTGAGTACAGCCTGGTCGGCGTCGTCGCGCAGCAGGCCTTCAAGGTTGTGGTGCTGACCCACTCCGCGGTACAGCAGCAGTACATAGCCCGCCGACAGCAGCAGAAACACGCCGATCCCGGCCAGCAGGCTGTGCAGCGAGGCGAAGCCGAAGGCTCGGCCGATGGCCCAGACCAGGAAAATCGCCAGGAAGAACGCCACGCCCAGCAGGTAGGGTTGGTAGCGCAGGCAGTAGTACTTGAGCTTGTTCATACAGGCGTCGCATCCAGTGCATCGACGAACTGGTCGATGACATGTTCAAGGGGGCGGTCGTAATCGTGCAGCCGTGGCACCGTTGTCAGCGGGCTGAGCAACTCCAGGTGCTGGCGCGGGTCGGCACAGCCACTGAGCAGGCGGTAGGCACAGCTGGCGTGGCGCGCCGGGAAGCAGTACAGCTGCGGGTGCATGAAATCGTCGGCCAACAGGCTCACTGCCGGCAGCGCTCGGTGTTCGCTCATGCGGGCCAGCCAGGTCAGCCACAGGTCGGCAGTGGGGTTTTTAAGGCCACGTTCGGCCGGCAACGGCAATTCGATGCCGCCTGCAAAGTCGCCCTGCAGCGAGGCACTGCCGAGCTTGAGGTGGGCGAGGGCGGTGGCACTGTCGAAACCTGGCCAGGATCCATGAAGGGCACGGGCCACATCCGCGAAGCTGAAATCATGCAGGAACTTGGCGTGCACCCGGCGGAACAGGTCCAGGTCCTGGCCCTGCAGCGGGCGCAAGGCCTTGATCCGTTCGAACAGGCGGATGCAGTCGGCGCCTTGCACGGCCTGGTGCAGCATCGGCTTGATCTGCGCGCTGAACAGCTCGCCAAGCGTGAACGGGTTGACCAGCCCAGTACTGTCATCGCCCTTGAGCAGCTGGAAGATGAAGAACGGGTAGCGCCGCTGGCTGGCATCGCGCGAGCTGAGCAGGCCACCCAGTAGCCAGTTGCCGTTGCGTGCGCGGTAGGTGAAAAAACACATCGGCAGCGCGTCGAACAACGCCTGCCAGTCATCGCGGTAGCGCATGGCTGCCAGTGATGACTGCAACCAGGCGTCGAACTCGCAGACTTCTTCCGCCGCCCCATGCAGGCTGACGAAATCTGCGCTCGACGGCAGCTTGCCGAAGCAACCGATCATTGCGCGCCCCTGCTGTTGAGGGCGCTCAGGGCCTTGACGTCACCCAGATCGGTCAGCTTGACCCCACCGAAGTTGCGCACGACAAGGCTTACGCGGCCGCTGGCGGTGTTCCAGCTGAAGCGTTGCTGAATGCCGTCCAGGTCGTCGACCCGAGCGCTCTCGTTCATGCGCAGCAGGCCCCACCGCCCAGGGAAGTCGAACACGGTGACCCGTGTGCCGCTCAGGGTGACGACGTCCAGGCGCGCGCCCGGCGCGGTGCTGGTGCCCGGCCAGGCGAAGCGGTTCCAGCTGCTGCGGCCGTTGCGGTAGTGCTGCTCCTGGCCATCGAGGGTGAAGACGATGTCGGTGAAGTTGGCCGAAGGTTCCAGCATGATTTCGAAGCCGTTGTCACGGTCCGACAGGCTGGCGATCACCTGGCCCACGGAGCTGGCCTTGTCGATGCTGTTGAGCATGCCAGGGTTGACCAGCGCCGGCCCCTTGCCATCGCCCACGCCCAGACCTTCACCACCGGCCAGGTTGCCGATTTCGTTGCGCTTGAAGGCCGGCAGCAGGCCGCTGTCCGGATCCACGAAGCGTTGCAGGTCTTTCACCGAAGCCTCGTTGCGGCTGCTGCCGGCAATCGGGTAACGGTGTGCCATGACCTGCTCCCAGGGCTTGGCGATCTGCTGCGCCCAGGCCTTGGCGATCTGCTCGCCGGCCGGGTCGCGCAGGGTCGCCCAGGCATACTGGATGGGCAGGCTGAACAGCCCCTGCAGCGAGCGCGACAGGCCATCCTGGCTGGTGTCGACGCTGCTTTCCACGTAGTTGCGCACGGTGGTGATCTCGCTCGGCTGGCCTTCCAGGGTCTCGCTGATCAACTGTTTGCTGCTCTTGCCCACATCCTGCGAGCGCTGGATGTTGTTCATGCGCACCTTGAGTTTGCGCAAGGCGGCCAGGTAGCGGTCCATGATGGTGCTGTCGGCGCCTTCGGCGTTGTTTTCGGCGAACACCCGCGCCACCGGCTCGAAGCGCTTGGCCAGGCTACCGTCGTCCACCGCCGGCAGGGCCGGGGCGACGTTGGCAGGCAGGGTGTCGTTGGCGTCGAACAGACCGGTGACCTTGCTCCAGAAACCGTCATCGCGGCTGGTGCCTGGGGCCGGGATGGCCTGCTTGACCGGCAGGTCCCACTGGGTATTGTCGTTGACCGCCTGCAGCAGGTTCTTCACTGGCGAGTTCTGCACGTCGCTCAACAGCCCCAGTTCCCGGGTCGCCGAGGCCAGGTCGGCGAAGTGGCGCACGCCAACGCTGCTGACCATCTTGTACCAGGCCTGGGTGTAGTCGCGCTTGTAGCGGGTCATGAACTCGCGCACGAAGTTGGCCTTCTGCACGATGGCATCGCCGCCTTCGCCGTCCAGCACCCAGTCCGACTCGTTGCGCAGATTGCCCGACACCAGCTTGATCAGCTCGGGCTTGACGAAGGTGTCCCAGCCCTGGCGGGTGTAGATCGCCGGCACACCCGCGGTTCCGTACAGCAGCGCGCGGCCTGGTTGCGGGACCAGGTCGTTGAGGCTCAGCGCCGGGAACTGCCGGCTCGACTCGAGCTGCAGGCGCAGGTATTCGCGATCGACCAGCGAACTGGAGATCATGAACGACTTGAGGTTCTGCCGGGTTTCGTTGATCAGCTGTTCGTTGCGCGGCAACGACGGCGCTTGGCCCTGCTCCAGCAACTGCACGTACAGCGGGGCATTTTCCGCGATCACGCCAGCGTCGGCCGGGGTGCCTTCGGCGGCGGCGCTGGCCCAGGCCTGGGGCAGGCTGGCAGCGACGAAGGCCGGGTCTGGATGGGCCTGGGGCTCGGTCAGCAACAGGTACAGCTTGAGGGTGTTGTAGGCCTCGATGATCGAGGCCACCTGCTGCTCGTCCAGGCGCCCGAGCATTTCTTCGGACAGTGACAGCCCACCGGTGGCGGCGGACAGCTCGGCGCCATCGCTGGCAGTGGCCAGGTTGACCTTGGCGGCATAGGCGCCAGCGCGGGTGTTGCCCAGCGCGGCCTTGGCCCTGGCTGCAACGGCAGGGGCCAGCGGCTTGCCATTGCGTTTCTTCGGCAGCGGGGCCGGGGTGAATTCCAGCTCCTGGTTGATACCGTTGGCGAAGGTGTTGAACGCCCGCATCTGCACTTGCAGGCTGCGTGCGATCGGTTCCAGCGCCTGGCTGCGCAGCTGCGCCAGGTAGGCGCTGCGGGTCACCTGGTGAATCGCCTCGCCCTGGTACAGGCCGCCACCCAGCTGCAAGGGCACTCCCTGCAGGCGATGGGCCTCGACGTTGGCCATCTGCTCACGCAGCACTTCCAGGCCCTTGCCTGCGGCCAGCTGCTGCTCGCGGTCTGCTGCCTGCTCGATGTGCGCCAGCTGCCCGCGCAGGCTGTCCAGCCACTGGCGGTTATTGGCGAACGACAGCGCTTGCCAACCGATGAACAGCAACCCGGTGGCGGCGGCCAGGCCCAGTAGCAGCGGGCTGAACGCAGCCTGGCGGCCCAGGCGCGACTGGTAAAGGATCAGGTCGCGGTCGGGGAAGATCACCTGGCGGAAGGTGTCGGTGATGAAGTAGCTCCGGTTGCCCAGGGCCTTGCCGACGTGCCCGGCCTGTTCATCGTAGGCGGCCTGCAGGGCGAATTCGTCGGCGATGACGTCTTCATAGACCTGCCCCAGTTGCTGCCCGTTCTGCAGTGCACTGGTGAAGTACAGGCCACGTAGCAGCAGCGGGGCGCCGCCGCGATGGCCGCGGGTGAAGTGTTCGAGGAATTGCTCGAGCACACCGCTGAGGGCGGCGAAGTACTGCGGGAAATTCAGCAGGGTGCTGTCGGCTTCGGCACCGAGGGCGATCATCTGCGCGTCGACGTGCTGGCGAATATGAGCTTGCAGCTTCTTGAGGCGCGTCTGCAGCACGGCGTGCAGGCCGTTGGTGCGGATTTCCGAAAGGCCAAAGGTCATGCCCAGCGGCTGCTGGCGTTCGTGCAGGTCGAGGCCGTCGAAAGCCTGGCTGAAGCCCGGCAACTGGTCGGTCTTGCTCAGCATCAGGTAAACCGGCGGGTTGGCATCGAGGCATTCGGCGTATTCTTCCACCCGTGCCACCAACTGGGCCGCCAGGGCATTGCGCTCATCGCTGTTGGCCGCCAGCAGCTCGGGCAGGCTGACCACAAGCACCAGGCCATTGATCGCCGCTTTGCCGCGCTGCTTACGCAGCATGCGCAGAAAGGCCGAGAACTCGCTGGCCGACTGGTCGTCGCGCAGGTAGCGCCCGGCGGTGTCGATCATCACGGCGTCGGGGCTGAAGTACCAGTCGCAGTGCTGGGTGCCGCTTTCACTGTCGTTGGCCGTAGCGATGCTGGCCGACAGGCCGGAATGGGTCAGCAGCGAGGTCTTGCCGGCCGCCGACATGCCGACCACCAGGTACCAGGGCAGGTCGGACAGCGCCGCCTTGCCGCCGCCACCCGCGGAGCGGTCGGTGCGCAGCATGGCGATGGCGTGCTTCAGGCGCTCACGCAGCACCTGCTGGTCACGGAACTCGCCAGTGGCATTCCACGAGCGGTCGACCTCGATCTGCAGCAGGCTCTCCAGGTTGTGTTCGGCGCGAATGCGCTGGTATTGGCGCAGCACGATTACCAGCAGGAAGCAGGCACTGATGATTGCCAGCGCTTCAGGCACATGATGACGCAGCCACGGCACCAGCGGCGCGGCCAGCCAGCAAATCAACAGGCTAGCCAGCCACAGCAATGGCAGCAGCACCCAGAAACTTTTCAACAGACGCAGTAATGTTTTCATGTCTTCCTGACTCGGCTACCTGGTATGTGCTCAGGCACTGAACAGCTGGCGGATTTGTTCGGACAGGGCGGCGACGTCCTTGTCCAGCAACCAGTCCAGCGTCAGGTACACGGCGACGCAGACCAACGCGATCAGCGCCAGATACACCCACAGCGGTACTTCGTGGCGCAGCATCTGCGACACCTGGTCGGGCAGTGCCCAGTCCGGTGACAGGGCTTTGGGCGCCTTGCGGTAGCGGGCAATATCCTGGCCCAGGGTATTGGCCAGGTAACGCAGCTGGTCTTTCTGCCCGAGGCTGAACTTGCCCTCGAAGCCCAGTGCCAGGCACAGGTGGTAAACCTCGAGCACGTCGATGTTCTGCTTGACGTCGGCGCGCAGCGCATCGACCTTCTCGAAGAAGCCTTCGCCGGCCAGGTGCACGCCGAAATAGCGGAACTGCAACGGCTGAAGTTCAAAGTGCCGACGCAACGCGTTGTCGTCCGAGCGCAGTACGCTTTCGTCGAGGAAGGCGCACAACGCGTATTGGGTGTCCTTGACCTGCTCGACGCTGTAGTTGGCGGCACGGGCATCACGTTCCAGGTTGGCGAAGAAGCGTTCGACGCTACCTTCGAAGGCCTGCACCGAGGTGACCTGGCGGCCGCGACGTACGATCAACGCCATGCTGATGAAGTCCTGGACCAGGTCCTTGAGCGTCGGTTTGTCGCTGGCGGCCGGGACGGCGCCCTGTTGCAGTACGGCTTCGGTCATTTGAGCACCGCCATCAGTTCAAGCTTGAGGTTGGTAAAGGCGCTGGGCGCATAGAAGCAGATGGCCTGGGCGCTGATCATTCGCTCATACACAGTGCCGTGTGGTTCGATGGCGAAGTACTGGTTGTCCAGGCGCACCGGAATCGCGTTCGGCAGCCGCGCGGCATGATTGAGGGTGACACCCGGCATGGCGCTGTTGACCACCACTTCAATGTCTTCCGGCGAACCGACCTTGAAGGCACGGGGCACCAGCTCCAGCAGGCTGGCGCCGGGCATGTCGGCATGCACGGCGATATAGAAGTCGGCTTCGGCCAGGCGCGGGTCGTGCAGTTGGCCTTGCCAGTGCGATGGCTTGGTCTGGGTCAGGTTGATGACAATGCACTGGTTGGGCACAACGTTGTCGAGCATCACCCGGATCATTTCGTCGAGCTTGACCAGCGACGCGGCCGGGTCGTGGTGGTCGTACTCGGGGATGTCGCTGAGCTGGGTGTCCAGGGTGAAGGTCAGCAGGCCGCCGGCAAGGTCGGCCAGGAACAGGTACAGGCGCTCCGGGTGCAGGCGCGGGTGGGCCAGTAGATGCGCCAGCTGCGGGTGGGCACGGTTGACCGTGTTCAGCAGCCAGAACAGGGTCACATCGCTGGAGCCGAACTCGGCGATCTGGTCGGCGCGCTCGCGGCGTCGGCCGGAAAGCGCCTTGCTCTTGGCCTGCAGGGCGCCGAGCAGGCGCTTGCCGATGCCGGCAATGGTCTCGTGGCTGCCCAGGTGCAAGGTGGGGTGGACGAAATGTGGGTCAACGTTGAAACCGCCCATGCTGTTGCGTGTCAGCTTGGCCAGTGGGCAGTGGCTGTAACCGTCGAGGCTGTCACCGTCGACCAGCAGTACGACGTTCAGGCGCAAGCTGGTGATTTCGTTTTCCAGCTCGCCTTCATTAAGGTCGGGCAGGGTGTCGAACTGCTTGCGGAAACGCCGTGCGGCCTTGTGTTCGTGGCCATCCTCGACGTAGTTGAGGCCGAATGGCTCGGGCAGCTTGAGCGCGGCATACACCTTCAGGTCGTTGGCCTTGAGCAGGTCCTTGAGGTCGCGCGCGGCCGGCAGCGGATCGTGCTGCGGCGCGTCGTAGAGGCTGCCATCGGGGAACACCAGCTTCAGGCGCTTGAGCTGCAGTGAACCATTGGCCAGGGCGTCCTCGTCCACCTGCAGCGCCTGAACCCCCCAATGGAAAGGGGTGCTGCGCAGGGTCGCCTCAGCCAACTGGTGCTGATGGAATTCGTCCTGATACTGGAAGTGCTGGGGCAGCAGGAACATGCCTTCCGACCACATCACCCGGCTCTGCTTGCTCATTTGACGCTATCCACTAAAGAGTTGAAGGTTGAATCCATGGCGTTGCTGGCCGACTGGCTGGCGGCGTCGGTGGCTTTGTCGATGGCCGCGTCCTGCACCTTGTCGGTGAGGGTCGCGTCGGCATCCTTGGCCTTCTGCGCAGCGGCAAGCTGGTCGGCGGTCGGCGGTTTGTTCAGTACGTCTACGCCCCGCATGGCGCTGATTTCGGTGTTGTCCACCAGCACCCGCAGGCCGTCGGAGGAGAACCAGATACCGTCCTTGCGCAGCGAGTTGGCGTCGAAGGCGACTTTCCAGCGCGCGTCCTGCTCATCGCGGAAGAACGCCGCCACGCCGACGTAGCGCGCGTTCTTGGCCAGCGGCCACTGGTCGATCTGGCCAATGCCGGGCAGCAGGGTGATCTCGCGGGTTTCCACCAGGGTGTTGCCCAAGGCTTTTTCCGGGGCGTCCCACAGGGTCTCGGCATCGGTAGCCGCGAAGCGCTCGAGGTCGGTCAGCTGATACACGCGCATCACCACCGACAGCGGCTTGCCCTCGGCGTCGGGGTTGAGCTGGTTGCCGCCGTCGGAGGTCAGGATGACCTTTTCGCTGTCGGCCAGCATGTCGGCCGCCCAGCTGTCTTCCATGCGCTTGCCGATACGGTCGGTGACCCCGCAGCCGGCCAGCGCCACCAGCAAGGCGGCTGCGGTCAGGCGTTTGAGGACGATGTGCTTGTGTTGCATGACGGCAAAACCTCCGGGTACTGGTCAGGCCAGGCGATAGGCGAAATCGCCATCGCTGCCCAGCTCGATCGCAAGGTGCTGGATCGGCGCGTCCTGGGCCATGCGCTCGAGCACACGCTGGGCGAGTTCGGGCATCAGGGTCTGGGACAGGATGTTGTCGATGTTGCGTGCGCCGCTGTCGACCTCGGTGCAGCGCGCGGCGATGGCCTTGACCAGCGCCTGGTCATAGCTGAGCTCGGCCTGGTGGTTGCGGGCGAAGCGCTTGGCGATGCGTTCGAGCTTGAGGGCGACGATGCGCTCGAGGATCTGGTCCTGCACCGGGTAGAACGGCACGATGCTCAGGCGACCGAGGAAGGCCGGCTTGAACACATGGTTGAGCTGGTCGCGCAGGTCTTCGACGATCGCCTCGGGCGTCGGCAGCTCGGTGGCGTTCAGGCAGGTCTGCATGATGCGCTCGGTGCCGGTGTTGGAGGTGAGGATGATCACCGTGTTGCGGAAATTGATCTCGCGGCCTTCGCCATCGTCCAGCACGCCCTTGTCGAACACCTGGAAGAACAGTTCCAGCACGTCGGGGTGGGCTTTTTCCACCTCGTCGAGCAAGACCACGCTGTACGGCTTGCGGCGCACCGCTTCGGTCAGCACGCCGCCTTCGCCGTAGCCGACGTAGCCGGGTGGCGAGCCCTTGAGGCTCGACACGGTGTGGGCCTCCTGGTACTCGGACATGTTGATGGTGATCAGGTTGCGCTCGCCGCCGTACAGGGTGTCGGCCAGGGCCAGGGCGGTTTCGGTCTTGCCGACACCGCTGGGGCCGAGCAGCAGGAACACGCCAATCGGTTTGTTCGGGTCTTCCATGCGCGCTCGGGAAATCTTGATGCGCTTGCCGATCTCATGCAGGGCGTGGTCCTGGCCCAGCACGCGTTCACCAAGCAGGGCCGGCAGGCGCTGCACGGTATCGATTTCGTCACGCAGCATCTTGCCCAGCGGGATGCCGGTCCAGCCACTGATAACCTGGGCGATGGCGCCGCTGTCGACCAGCGCATGGACCAGTGGCTGGTCGCCTTGCACGCGCGCCAGTTCGGCACGCAGGGTATTGAGCTGCTGGGCGTCGGCATCGTTGGCGGCGTCCAGCGCCTTGAGCTGTTCGACCAGCTCCAGCTCCTGCTGCCACTGAACATTGAGCTGCTGTTCCTGCTGCTGCTCGGCCTGCAGGGCAGCCTGCAGCGCTTCCAGGCGGCGGGCATGGTCGTGCCCCTTGCCGGCTTCGTGGCCGAGCACGCCGATTTCCGCCTGCAGGTTGTCGATCTGCCGACGGCAGTCTTCCAGTGCGCCGGGCAGCGAAGATTGCGCCAGGGCAATGCGCGCGCAGGCCGTGTCGAGCACGCTGACCGCCTTGTCGGGCAGCTGGCGGCCGGTGATGTAGCGGTTGGACAGGCGTACCGCCTGAACCAGCGCTTCGTCCATCACCGCCACCTTATGGTGCTCGCGCATCTTGCCGAGCAGGCCGCGCAGCATGTGAATGGCCTTGTCTTCGTCGGGCTCTTCCACTTTGACCACCTGGAAGCGGCGGGCCAGGGCGGCGTCCTTCTCGAAGTACTTCTTGTATTCGGCCCAGGTAGTGGCAGCGATGGTGCGCAACTCGCCACGGGCCAGGGCCGGCTTGAGCAGGTTGGCGGCATCGTTCTGCCCGGCCTGGCCGCCGGAGCCAATCAGGGTGTGGGCTTCGTCAATGAACAGGATGATCGGGTGCAGGCTGCGCTTGACCTCTTCGATCACAGCCTTGAGGCGGTTCTCGAACTCGCCCTTGACCCCGGCGCCGGCCTGCAACAGGCCCAGGTCGAGGGTGTGCAGGGCAACGTCCTTGAGCACCGCCGGCACGTCACCCTGGGCGATGCGCAGCGCCAGGCCTTCGACCACGGCGGTTTTGCCGACCCCGGCTTCGCCCGTGAGGATCGGGTTGTTCTGCCGGCGGCGGGTGAGGATGTCGACCATCTGCCGTACTTCGAACTCACGGCCCAGCACCGGGTCGATGCGGCCTTCGCGGGCACTTTGGGTAAGGTTGACCGTGTACTGGTCCAGCGCCGGGGTCTTGCCGCTGGCCTTGCTCGACGTGCTCACTGGCGCCGCTGGGCTGGCCAGCGGGCTGGCCTGCCTGGACTCGGCGCTACCCTCCACCAGCGCGGCAAGGTTCAGGCGCAGGTCATCGGCGTTGATTTTTTCCAGCTCCGGCGCCGAGGCGATCACCACGCGACGCAGTTCTGCATCGTCAAGCAGGGCCTGCAGCAGGTGGGCGCTGCGCACCTGGCCTACGCCGTATTCGATCGAGGCCAGCAACCAGGCTTGCTCGATCATGCGGGTAATGTGTGGCGACAGCGCCGGGGTGCGGGTATTGCCTTTCTTGAAGGTGCCCAAGGCGGTGACCAGCTGCGCCTGCAGGCGTTCGGCGACGACCTCGTAGTGGCGCAGGATCGGCGCCAGGTCGCTGTCGATGTTGTCGAGCAACTGCAGCAGCAGGTGCTCCACTTCCACGTCGTAATGGTGCTCGGACAGGCACAGGGCCGCCGCGCTTTCGGTGGCCGTGCGGCTGGTTTCGTTGAGCTTGGCGAACAGAGACTTCAGGTTCACAAGGCGACCCCATCGTAAGGAATGTGGAAGACGGCGCAACGCGAAGGCTCCGCGTCACGACCAGGGCGTTTGAGCCAACCCAGCCAGCCCAGGGCGACATTGCCGCTGCGGCCCAGTTGGGCGCGTGGCACCGCCTCGCGCTTGAGGCGTGGGGCAATTTCGAAATCCAGTTCGGAACCTATATAGAAGCGCACCAGCTCGACCAGCTTGCGGTAGCAGGCGGTGCCCGGCTGGAAGCGCTGGTAGTCGGCCAGGTTCAGCGGGCCCAACTCGATACGGATGCACGACTGGTAGTCCCAGACCCGGTTGCCGGCGACGGCGCTGTGGCCGAGCTGGGCATTGCGGCGGCCGAGCTGGGTGCATTGTTCGGGCTGCAGGTGCAGCCAGCGCCCGGCGAACGGCTGGACCTTGATCGGCAGCGAGAAATAGAAGCCGAGCATGCGTTCAAGGTTCAGCGCATTGCGCGGCTTCTGGCTGAGCAGGCCGGCAAAATAGCTGAACAGCTCACGACGCAATGCTGACGGTTGCTCTTCGAACTTCAGCTTCTGGGCGCGCGGCCCGAGGCCAACCAGGTTGAGCAGGTAGCCATCGAAGCCTGAGGTGCCATTGCGCTCGTGCTCGATGTGGAATTTGTATTTTTGCCAGGCCTCGTAGAACAGCGTGGTCATGCGGTGCGAAAAGATGTCGAGAAACGCATGGGCGGCATCGTCGCGATACTGCACGTGGCGCTCGAGCAGCAGCTCGGTGTACGGGCGTGGCAGCACGCCTGACGGCCCGACCAGGCCCATGAAGGTGACCTGCACTTCCGACAGCGGCAATCCGGCCGGCGACACCTTGCCTTCGCGCTCGAAGTGCAGGTCGCTGACCTCGCTGGCCGGGAACGCCAGCGACAGCTGGGTACGAAAACGCAGCGGGTCTTCGTGCGGCCGGGTTGCCAGGTCCATGCGCCCGGTGCGGCTGTAGTGCAGGCGGAGCAGGCGCACCAATTGAAAGAATTCGAATCGGTGCGGCTCGGCTCGGGCCTGATCGATCAGACCAGGGGCTGATCGCCGGTGCGTGCTGGCCATTGGACGACTCTCTTTTCTCGTTGTTGGGTGCGCAGGGTCAGTTGGGTGAAGCTGTTCATCGAGCAGTACTGGCCGAAGAAGTGGTCCAGCACCCTGCCGAACAGAAACACGCCGCTGCCGATGAACTGGCTTTCGTCCAGGGTCAGGGTGATGCCGACGCCGCGCACGAAATTTGGCCGCGGGTGGCCAATGCGCGCGACCACCGGTTCGCTGCTGATCGCCTTGATGCCGTTGATCTGTTTGCGAATGGCGGAGACATTGCGGTAGTTGTACAGCGACAACAGCTCCAGCAGCACTTCGCGGCCCTGGCTGACCAGCGACAGATGGTTCAGCGACAGGTGGGCGATCAACCGCCAGATCAGGCCCTTGCCCAAGGGCACACGCACCGTGGCGGTGGGCTTGCGCAGGCAGCGGATATCCTTGATCACCGAGTTGGCGGGAATGGTGAAATCGCCCCGTTCCCCACCGAACGGCAGCATCAGCGGCACGTCGCGGTTGCTGCAGGTAAGGCCGATACTGAGGGTGTCGCTGCTGGCGTCGATCAATTCCAGATCGCGGTCGACCACGCGGATGCTCATGGCAGTGGCGTCACCCTGGTTTCGCCGGCGCGCGACCCAGAAGCTGCTGTGTGGGTCTTGCTCACCCCGGGGTTCGAAAAACGGCTGGCAGGTGGCGACCTGGTCGATACCGCCGAGTTTGCGCACCCGCCGTACCCGGTCGATCGAGACCACTTCTGCAGCGTTGTGCAGCCGTGTATCAGGGGTGACCGGGTATTCGTGCTGGGTGTGGGTCAGCTTGATCGGCTCGGCCTGCTGGCGGAACAGGTTGATGATCGGCGTGCAGTTGAGCTTGAAGTTGTTGCGCCCGATGTTCTGGGTCAGCCGCGCCAGGCGCTCGCTGAGGTCGTAGTCGGAGAAATAGAAGTTGACCTCTACCTGCTCGATGGCCTTGCCCTGCAGGATGCGGGCAAATCCACTGAGGTCGAAGAACATGAACTTGTCGGGGAAGGTGAAATACTCGTGCAGCAGGCGGTAGCCCAGGAATGAGCGTTCGGAGTAGTCCACCAGGCCTTCGTCACGGGCATAGCCCACGGTTTTCAGGGCATCGGCCGGCAGCGCCACTTCGCGGCTGCGGCCCTGGTCGTCGAAGCTCAGCGTGGCCTTGGCCAGGTTGTTGAACAACAGCTCGTACAGCTGCAGCATCAGGGTCGCTTCGCCGTCGAGGAAGAACCGCAGGCGGTTCATGTCCATCTGCCCGAACAGGGCATCGCCGGTGGCTGCCAGGCGGATGCGCAGACGAGCGACCAGGTCGGCGCTGTGCCCGTTGAAGGCCGAACGTTCCATTTCCGTGAACGAGGCCTGCTGCACGGCAATCGGCCACAGCTCTACCGGGTAGCAGGTGCGGAACTTGCACACCACGCCCTCCACGGGGTTGGCATGCATCTCGGTATGGCGCGCCACGCGGTAGGCTTCGGTGACTTTCTCGTGCCTGCCCAGGCTCAGTTCGACAATCGACATCGACGGAGTAGGGCGCAGGTAGTGGGGGTACAGCACCTCGAGGAAGGATTCGACGATCTCCGGAAACTCGTCATCGAGCTTCTTGTGCACCCGCGCAGACAGGAACGAGAACGCCTCGATCAGGCGCTCGGTGTGCGGGTCTTCGCAGTTGTCGCCCTCGATCAGCAACCGCGAAGCGATCTTCGGGTACTGCGCGGCAAACTCCTGGCCGAGAAAGCGCAGGTGCGACAGTTCCTTTTCGTAGTAGGGCAGCAGTTCGTCGAGCATCAGTTGAGGTTCTGCACTTTGTATTCCTGGGTGTTGACCTGCAGCACGGCGTCGAATGACACCTGGCGGCTGATGTCCTGCAGACGCAATACGGCGTCCACGCGGAAGGTCAACATGCGGTGGCCGTTCTGCTGGGCCAACAGCTGAACACGGACCCGGCGAAAGCGCCGGTCTCCGGTGCTGATCGCCCGCTCCAGCTGTTGCTGGATCAGGCGACGATCGTGCGGGTCGAGCACGCTGCGGCTGATGAAGTCCGGCATGCCGTATTCAAGGATGGAACCACCGAGCTGGCTGAAGCCGTCGAGCTCTTCGGCGACCAGGGACTGGCGGGTGTTCACCAGTACTTCGAGGTCGCGGACGATGCTGGCCTTGTACTCGGCCAGCGAGCAGGTGCGCTGTGCTGCGGGCTCGGCCGACTGGTAGGGACGGTCGTCCAGCAGTCGGTCGAGCAGCGAGGGCAGCAGGCGGGCCTGGTTACTCATGTGTCATCCCTGTACACAACGGCCTGTCAGCCGCGTGCGCCCTGTGGCAGCTCGGCAACCAGCCGCAGCGAGGCGGTCAGTTCATCCAGCTGGTAGTGCGGGCGCAAGTAGGTCACGGCCTTGTACACGCCTGGCTTGCCGGGCACTTCGAACACCTCGGCGCGGGCTTCGCGCAGCGGGAACTTGGCCTTGGCCTCCTGGCTGGCGGTGTCGTCGAGCAGCACATAGCTGGCCAGCCACTGGTTGAGGAAGCGCTCGACATCCATACGCGAGGCAAAGCTGCCGATCTTGTCGCGCATGATCGCCTTCATGTAGTGGGCGATGCGCGAAGTGGCGAAGATGTATTGCAGCTGGGCCGACAGGCGTGCGTTGGCGTTGGCGATGTCGGTGTTGTACTGCTTCTGTTTCTGCGCCGACTGGGTGCCGAAGAACGCGGCATAGTCGGTGCCCTTGCAGTGCACCAGGGGGATGAAGCCCAGATCCGACAGCTCTTTTTCGCGGCGGTCGGTGATGGCGATTTCGGTCGGGCACTTGAGGGCGATTTCGCCGTCGTCGGTCTTGAAGGTATGGGTCGGCAGGCCTTCGACCAGGCCGCCGCCTTCCACGCCGCGGATGGCCACGCACCAGCCGTAGCGGGCGAAGGCATCGGTGACGCGGGTGCCGAGGGCGTAGGCGGCGTTCATCCACAGGTATTTGTTGTGGTCGCGGCCATCGACGCTTTCGACGAAGTTGAATTCTTCCACCGGGGTGGTATCCGGGCCATACGGCAGACGACCGAGCACGTGGGGCAGGGTGAGGCCGACGTAGCGCGAGTCTTCCGAGGCGCGGAACGACTTCCACTTGGCGTATTCCACGGTGTCGAAGATCTTCGCCAGGTCACGCGGGCCGGACATCTCGGTGAACGAGTCCCAGCCGAACAGCTCGGACGAAGCGGCCGAGATGAACGGCGCGTGCGCCGCCGCCGCGACATGCGAGATCTCTTCGAGCAGGTACATGTCTTCGGGGTTGCGGTTGAACTCGTAGTCACCGATCAACATGCCGAAAGGCGCGCCACCGAAGGTGCCGTACTCTTCTTCGTAGACCTTCTTGAACAGCGCGCTCTGGTCGAATTCGCTGGCGGCCTTCAGGTCGCGCACCAGGTCTTTCTTCGAGGCATTGAGCAGGTGGATCTTCAGCGTGGTGCTGGTCTCGGTCTGGTCTACCTGGTATTTCAGGCCGCGCCAGGAGGCTTCCAACTGCTGGAACTCGCGGGCGTGCATGATCTCGTTCATCTGCTCGGAGAGCATCGCGTCGATTTCGGCGATGCGCGAATCGAGCACGGCGATCAGGTCCTTGCTCGGGGTCATCTCACCCTCGAGCACCTGGTTCACCAGTTCGCCAATCAGGTCGCGGGTGCGGTTGCGCTCGGTGTCGGAGCGGGCCACGCGGCTTTGCGAAATGATGCTGTCGAGCAGCGAGGGCTGTGGTGCGAAGTTTTCCACTTCGACCAGGTCGCCGGCCTGTTGCGGTGCGGTTTGCTTGTCGGTCATGTTCGGGCTCCTGCTCAGGCGCGATCGTCGCTGGACGGGTCTTCCACTTCGGCTTCACGGCCGAATTCCTTGCCCAAGGTCTTGAGCTTTTCAGTGTTCTGCAGCACATCCATCAGCAGCTCTTCGAGCTTGTCGTTGCCGCCCATCTTGTTGCGCAGGTCGGCCAGCTTGTTGCGCACTTCCAGCAGCTTGCGCAGCGGCTCGACCTGCTTGACCACGTTCTGTGGCTCGAAGTCTTCGAGGCTGTTGAAGTTCAGTTCCACGCCCAGCTGGGTGCCGTTCTTGGCCAGGGTGTTGTCGACGCGGTAGGTCAAGCGTGGCTTGATACCCTTGAGCACACCGTTGAAGTTGTCGCGGTCGATGTACACGAACTTGCGGTCCTTGAGCTTGGGCAGCGGCTCCAGCGGGTTGCCGGAGAAATCACCCAGTACGCCGACGACGAAGGGCAGCTCCTTTTTCTCGATGGCATCGCCGATGTCCACGTCGTAGGTGATATGGACCCGAGGCGCGCGAACGCGGTCGAGTTTGTGCTGAGTGCTTTCCTTCTTCGCCATCGTGTTCTCCAGTGCGAGCAATTCGCTGCGAATCATTGCGCGGCCCGGTGCCGGGCGCTGCGCGTTACAGTCCTTCGATCGTCAGCAGCAGGCGCTGACGGATTTCGTCGTTCATTTCCAGGATGTTGTCGCGGCCTACCAGTTCTTCGAAGCTGGTGTTGCCGGCAATCTGCGTGCTGCTGCGGATGACCGAGTCGTCGGGAAGTTCCGAGCGCACCGGCGAGCTGATGACGCAGAACGGCAGGTCGCCAAAGCCCTTCAGGCGCTCGAAGCTCAGGCCGTAGCGCAAGCCCTCGAACAGGCGGCCAAGGCCAGGCGACTTGCTCAGGCAGTAGAACAGCACCAGGTAGTGCACCACGAAGCGGTACAGCTCGGCGCTGCTGCGGTTGGGGTCTTTGATGACATTGCGAAACCGTGCCAGGTCGAAAGCGTGGAAGCCCACTACCCAGCGGGTCGGGCTGGTGATGCGGATGACCTGGCCGCTGTGTTCCAGGGTCTTGTCGTATTCCAGCGGGAACAGTTCGGGGGTGGTGCTGATCAGGTTCAGCGGTACTTCCAGCTCGGTGACCAGCTGGAACGGCGCGGCCGAACCGATACGTTCGTAGAGTTCGACCAGGGCCTGGAAGTGGCCCTGGGTTTCGCGCCCGCTGCTGCGCTGTGCGCCTTGCAGGTATTCGCCAAACAGGGTTTGCGGACGGATCAGCGGTGCCACGGTGGCAAGGTAATCCGCCGCCTGCGCCTTCAGCGCATCGGAGATCGCCCGCGTCTGGCTACGCAGCTTGATCAGTGCTTCGACATCGAATGTCTGTGTCATTGGTGCATCGTCCATGTGCCTGCTTGATCGTCCTGAAACGCCGGTGGCGTGGACTTGAAAAATCGCCTTTCGGCTACAGCGAATTTGAGTGCTGGCATATGAATATTGTGTTGCCAGCAATGCCGAGTAGGGCACCTCGCTGCGGAAGAAGTTCCGGCGAGGGGGGGATTTTTTCCCCGTTTTGAGACGCGACGCAATAATGGCGCGATGATATTGACAGCGTGTCTTGGGCGCAGAATATGGGGGGTCAAGCCCTAAAGACTGGGTACGAAAGGGGCTGGAAAGCGATGAAAATCGTTGGCAAAAGATTTTTTCAAAAAGTGAATCCGGTCTCATTTTTTGCGCTGACCGCTTTCTCGCGGAGGTGTTGGCGAGGCGCCTCAGGATGATGGCAATGCGACGGAATGTGCCGCGCGGAAAGAGTGTTATCAGGCGTGATTCATCCGTTTGGATGGTGACTTTTGAAAGCTCGCGCGCTCCCTCGGAAATAGCGTCGACCCCCGGGCCTGTGCCGCACCTGCACAGGCAACGGTCTTACCGAAAACCTTGAAAACGTGCGCGATCACTGTGGGAGAGGGCACGCCCGTTCCCACAGGAACAGCGCCGGCCCCAGGGTTTGTGCCCTACCTGCAGCAACAATTGCCTCAGCCAAAACCGTGAAACCTGCACGGCCCCTGTGGGAGCGGGTTCACCCGCGAACACCGGCGTAGCCGGTGCCATCCTCATGGTCGGCGGCCTGCTCGGGTCATTGCCGGAGTAGTGCAGGTCAAGCAAAATGAGCGCATGGACGAGAGCAACCTACTGCAAGGAATCAGCATGATCGACCTGAGAAGCCCGGATGCAATCCTGAGCGACTACGCAAAGCGTTACGCCCATTTGCTCCCCGAACTATCGCCGCAGTTGCAACAGCGCATGGCCTACATGCCGGAGCCCGACGCACCAAGGCTGCCGCTGACAAAGCCCGCCTGGCTGAGCGACCGATCCTGCACGTTGACACCAGGCCAGGCGATAGACCGCGCGCAGGGTGCATTGCTGGGCCTGGCGATTGGTGATGCGGTAGGCACCACCCTGGAGTTCCGGCGCCGCGATCAGGGGCAGGTCAGCGACATGGTCGGCGGTGGGCCGTTCCGCCTCGCGCCAGGTGAGTGGACCGACGATACCAGCATGGCGCTGTGCCTGGCAGACACCTACGCAAGCCAAGGCAAGTTCGATTTCGCGACCTTTGCCGATGCCATGGTGCGCTGGTACCGGCAGGGCGAAAACAGCGCCAATGGCCGCTGCTTCGACATCGGCAATGTCACCCGCCGAGCCCTGGAAGGGTGGGAGGCCCAAGGGCTTGCGTGGATGGGCAATCTCGAGGCCTCGACAGCGGGCAACGGTTCGTTGATACGGCTCGCGCCTACGGCCATTTTCCGACGCCACTCGCTGTCGGCAACCTGGTGGGAGAGTGTGACGCAGAGCAGCGTGACCCATCGCGCGATTGAGGTCTCGGAGTGCTGCAAGTTGTTCGGTGCACAGCTGCATTTGGCGCTCAATGGCGCGGACAAGGAAGAGGCGTTGTCGCCGAAGGTGCGCCCCCTGCAGCCCCGGGCCTTGATCATCAATGCCGGGGAGTACAAGCACAAAACCCGTGAGCAGATTCGCTCGTCAGGGTATGTGGTCGATACCTTGGAAGCAGCGCTCTGGGCTGTGTGGAATACGGACAATTTCAGGGATGCGATTCTGTTGGCTGCCAACCTTGCCGATGATGCCGACAGCGTGGCGGCGACGGCAGGGCAGATTGCGGGCGCCTTGTATGGGGTGTCGGGCATGCCGCCGGAATGGGTGGCCAAGGTTGCCTGGTCGCGGCACATTTGTGAACTGGCAAGCCGGTTGTTTGAACTCGCGCCTCAGGGGGATGAAATGGACGAGCTGCTATCTGGCAGTGAGTGATAGCACCTTTGATCAGGTAATGGCTCTCAACGCGTCAACTGCAGCCCGGCAAAATCGCAGTAGGTCGAACGTTAACAGGTCAGTTTATGCTCAGTGGCTTTTAGCCTGGAATTTTTTAAATGAACTCCATTCTTGTCCATTGATTAACGCCATATAGAATTTGGCAAAAGCCTCGCTAAGTTCATGGTCGTCTTGTAAGTTTGTTTCCTGTAGATAACGATACCAGGAGATGTCTCGCGCCTCTAAAGGTGCGTGGATTTCACCGTTCTCAGATTTCAACAGAAGGTCGCGAAGTAGGTTGAGCATGGTCATGGCGTCAGGATTCTGGTCCTTGATAGTTTCAAGCTTTTCGCGAAGCGCTCTGGCTGTAATTTTCAGTGTGTGCTTGTCCATTTAATGCCCGAGTATGCATAGTCCAGAGGGGCGCCGCTGTAAGTCCACGTCGCCCCGTCTCCAAGTTGCTGCGGCTTATCAACTGTCACCTTGTCGGTTTTCTCCGCCGTACTCGCTTTGAGCCTGACCAAGGTAGGCAACTCACCGCCCATCGACCTGGACGCAAATGTCCTTGCCGTCGATGACCTTGCATGGCCAGTTGTCGTTGATGTAGTGATCCGGCTTGAAGCACACCCGATCATCATTGACCCAGAACAACTGCCAGGCAGAACCCGATATCAGCAGCTTCGAGCAGGGCGTATAACCCCTGGCCAGCAAAGCCCCCGTAGTCAGAATCATCACCGCAGGGACGACATGGATCAGCGTTTTAATCGATATCCCGAACATCAACGCCTGGAAGCGGTGCAGCCGGGATGCAGGGGGTGGGTCGAACTTCTTGCCGGTCCAGGCGCAGATCGCGCTGCCAACGAGCAGGATGGCGAGTGCCGGTGGCGCCATGAGCAGGCCGAACGCGAGGTACGGTGTTTCCACGACCGGAGCGCCACGAAGCAGCCTGCCGTACAGCGGGAACAGGTAGTTGGTATAGGCATAAAGCGAGACGGCCCCTACCAGGAGCAATGCGATGAACATGGCGACGGCCAGCAGCCTCATCTTGAGAGGCGTAAGCCCGGGTGACATTTGTGAGGAGCGTGTATTCATTCGCAGAGCTTGGGCAGGTTGAACGTGGGGGCGATGGCAGTGAGGGCATCGATGGCAGCCTGAGGGCGCTTGGCCAGGTAGGCAAGTCTATTCCGTCGGGGCGCAGCTTGCGGATGACCCACCACTTGGCTTCATCGTAAAGCTCGTCGGCAATTCTACCCGCGATGTTTTTGGATGCCATAGCGTGGCGCATTGAGAGTCCTGCGCGCTCGACCTCGATTGGCGCTTGGCGGGTAGATCAACTCATGTCCATCTGGCGTTTCCGGCCCTTGCTGACCATCGCAGGGGCGATGCTCGGCCGCTGCCGCTAGGCAACGAACGGTGCCTGTTCGGTCCAATAGTACTCTTCGTAATCAACCAAGGTATGAACTCGCGAGTGGCCGAGTTCAATCAGGTAGTTGAATCGTCAAGCCGCGGGCCGACTGAATGGCCACGTAGTAAGCGTCCTTCAATACCCTGGCCAGCTCCGGGTCATTTTCCTCGAATTCCTTCGATGCAACAGCTCCAATCGTTAGCCTGTGCAGCTTGGATTTATCCTTTTCGGTACCGTCGAAAACTGCCCTGATGTACTTTAACTGGTCGACTATAGTCGCGTAAACCGTAAAGCCAGGAATGCGCTTTTGTCGGTCAATCGCCAGCGCAATTGCGTTATCTACATACTCCAGTGGTGTGGCTGGTTTCATCTCTCACCTGCTCATATTAGTTTGAAAGGTTATTTCCGATACAGGTTATTTGCATCGTTCCACGGAATGGATTTCGGTCCACGTGATGTGCATGAGTTGTATCGATATGTGTACGATTCTTGGCCGTTTTCACTTGGAGGCATGGGGCTAATGGCCTGCGGCTTTCAGCAGTGGCTCCAGTTCGACGCTCAGCTTCATCGCGGCAGGGTCTTGCGCCATCAGGCTGTCGATGATCAAGCGAAGCTTGAGTAATTTTTGCTTGAGTGTTTCGGTGTTCATGGTCAGTCCTTATTGGGGTAAGGAAATGCACCACTTCACCGCAACGTAAGAGGGCGCCACTCATTTGTTGGCAGGGTCAAACGTTCATGCAATGTCGGATTTAGTCAGCATTTATCTATGTGGCACTAGATGGCCGTGCCCCGATTTTTTCCTGGCTTGATGATTAGTAATTCATCGAGTTGTCTTTTGCGGCATTTTATCACGAAAGCCAGCGCCGCATCAGGATCATCCATGAAGGCATCAAATGTAGCTGGAGCGATGGCGTAATATTCTTCGTAGTCAACCATGCCGTTGCTGACGGGGAACGAAACGTAATACTGGCCAGCGTCTTCTTCGATGCCGATTGAGTACATGTGTTGACGACTGATGAAAAGATCTTTGAATTTCATAGGGGGCCTTCAAAAAAGGGGAGAGGTGCTGAACATCTTGGCGGAAATACCCGCCGCGTCTATGACGGCTTCACTGTTGCCGTCAGGTAGCTTGCCACCAGGGATCCAGAATTCGTTTGCACCGGCTTCATTTCCTGATGGAATCCGTAGATTCAACTGCTTCGGATCAGGGATGTCTACCCGGACCAGTGCATTGGTATCAAGAAAATTCTCAGGCAAGCCAAGGGCTTGCTCCAACGCGCGCTTGTCACCTGCTGTCTTGGCAAGTAGTTCGGTTGCTTCGTGGCCTGGCATGATGAACGACGTACCATCTCTCTGTGCGATGCCGTATTTCTCAAGGTTGGTCTGGGTCATGAAGCGTGAGGCGCCATTTTCGAATTGGGCCAAGTGTTGCGCGACATAATCTGGGTCTAGATAAGTGGTGGGGTCGGGCCTTTCGCCTTTGGCGATTGCAAGGATATCTTCTTCGGTGAATCCAGGTTTGTATTTGGGTTTTGGCGGCTCAACAGCCTTCTGCGATAGCTCGCGAGAGCGTCCGTTGGCAGGTAGTGGTTCAGTCTCTGCACGCTTGAATGGTGTGGCGTCACGTGCTTGAAGTTCAGCATGTGCCAGCAGCTTTTGCTCGTTCTTTGCCAGCCAGGCGGCCAGTTGCTTGTTGGACATTTCCGCCTGCAGCCGGGCACTGCGTATGGCGGGCGTTTCCATATTCCTCTGAATGCCCGCCTTTATCTGCCCGCGGGTCAGGTAGGTTACAATGGCCGTCAGCAGCAGCAACACCAGTTGCTCCTGGCCGCGGGCCAGTTGGCGCGCCGCACGCTCGACACGCTCCTGGGCCTGCGCCGCGGAACCGCCGCTCGGGTCCAGGCCAGCGGGCTTGAGGCCATCCTCGGCGAACCAGGCCGTGGCCATGCCTTGCTGAAGGGTCGACAGGCAGGCAGGCAGGCCCTGATAAAAATACTCGGCGATGGCGGACAGCCCCAGGCCCATGAGGATCAGGTTGCCGACCTGCAGGCCAATGCCGGCGCCGGCCACCGCGCCCGGCGCCGCGCCGACGCCAAAGGCGAACGCCCCGGCCACGCCACCGGCGAGCGAGCCAACCGCCACACTGCCACCGAGGATCATCGACACCTCTTTGACCAGTTGCAGCAGTACCGGCAGGATTTGCTCGATACCTATCGAGGACCACTTGCGCTTGAGGTTGTCCTGAATGATCGGGTAGGACAGGGCCATGGCCTGGCGCACGTTGTCGATACGCTGGCCACCGAGGTTGCCATAGGCCTGGTTGGCGCCATTGCTCACTCGCCGGCTGAAACCGTCCCAGGCCTCATGGGCGCTGTTCAGGCCGCTGTCGACGCTCTGGTTGAGCTCGCTGAATTTCTGCTCGAGATTGCGTTCGATGTCTCCCCAACTGGGGATGTTGGCTAAAAGATCCATTTTCGCTTCACTGTCCATGGAAGTGGCGGCGCTCGGCGGCGAGCGCAGCATGTCGCTTCAGACCTCAGGATGGGGGCGAAGTCCGGCGGAGAGCCCATTGTTCTCATGACAGGCGTGCGCGGCAATAATGGCAATTGAGCATCGCTGCACGGCTTTGTGGCTGACCGCATCCCGCAAGTGCCATTACGGCCGCGTTCGCGATGGCCATTTGGCGGAATTGGCCAGTGGCAAAAAATTTGAACCAATCCACGTTATGAAACATTTTTCTCCGCCAGTGGAGTTGATGCGTCAGGTAGCGAGACAGTTCGAGTGGGAGCTGTCAGGCATGGGCTCTGATCGATACCTCAAAAACCTTCTGTGACGGGCCGTTCGGCGATTGCCGGGGGCGCTTCCGGGCGCCAGTGAGGAGGATGAAGGATGGCGATATGACATTGCCTTGCAGGGCGGTATTGCCCGGTTTTCCTAGGCCTGTAGTGAGTTGACAGGGCAGCTTTTGCCGGTGTTTCCTTTGGGCCTTTCTGCCTGCCTGGCATTTGGGAATGTGAACCCTGTCGCATTTATTTCAATGCATGATGGCACTTTCCTTTCTGTAGGCAGTCGCATGATTCCGCAAGCACGCGCGTTATGCGCGCATGCAGAATACGCCCGCAAGATCAGGGTTGCAGCTGAGCATCGCAAGCGCGTGCTGGCCGTGTTTTCAAGGAGATTTCGCATGATCATGGACTTGGCCTCCGCGCTGCTGTCGCCACAGAACCGCCGCCTGTTCAAGTTTCACAACCTGGCCAACCCCGAGCAGGAGCTGCTGCTGGAAACCTTCAAGGGCACCGAAGCCCTGTCGCGGGCGTTCAACTACGAACTGCTGCTGGTCTGCGAAGACTCCGGCGTGCCGCTCAAATCCATGATGGGCCAGCACGTCAGCATCGAGATCGAATTGGCCGAAGGCGGCCCGCGGTACATAACCGGCTACCTCACACGCTTTGCCAGCATCGGCAGCGACGGCGGCATGGCACGCTATACCGCCACCCTCAACCCGTGGTTCTCGATGCTGAAGAACCGCTTCGACACGCGGATCTTCCAGGGCAACACGGTCGAGGAAGTGGTCACCGAAGTGTTCGCCCTATGCCCGGCGTTTTCCCGCCACGAGTTTCGCCTGACCCGGCCACAGAAGCGCTACACCTACATCACCCAGTACCGCGAAACCGACTTCAACTTCGTCCAGCGCCTGCTGGAGGAAGAGGGGATGTTCTACTACTTCGAGCACACCGCCGAAGGCCACACCATGATCATCTGCGATGACTCCAGCACGCTGGTGGCCATCCCCGAGCAACCGCAAATCCGCTTCCACAGCGCCTCGGTCACCGAGACCGCCGACTCCATTACCCAGTGGAGCGGTAACCGTCAACTGCAATCCGGCAAGATGGCCACGCAAACCTTTGACTACCGCCAACCGAACAACCGCCTGCCGGTGGCGCTGAACAGCGTGAACAATCAAGGCGATGTCGAGAACTTCGAGATCTACGACTTCCCCGGCCAGTACACCCACGGTACCTATGACGAAGGCGAAACCCTGCTGCGCCTGCGCATTGAGGCGCTGGAGCTGCGCGGCAAAAAGTTTGAAGGTGCCAGCAACTGCCGGGCCATGAAGCCGGGCTACACCTTCGAACTGCTGCAGCACTACATCCACGACCAGGGGCCGGTAGAAGACCGTCAGTTCCTGCTGATGAGCGTGGAAAGCGAAGGCCACAACAACTACCTTACCGGCCAGCAGGCCAGCTACTTCAACACCTTCAGTTGCGTGCGCAAGAAGATCCCGTTCCGCCCGCAGCTGAGTACGCCCAAACCGACCATTGCCGGCCCGCAGACCGCGATCATTGTCGGCCCACCGGGTGAGGAGATCTTCACCGACGAACTGGGCCGGGTGAAAGTCCAGTTCCACTGGGACCGCAATGGCAAATACAACGATCACAGCTCCTGCTGGGTACGTGTCGCCCAGTCCGGCGCCAGCGGTGGCTTCGGCAGCATCCAGATCCCACGTGTAGGCGACGAAGTGGTGGTGGTGTTCCTGGACGGCAACCCGGACCGGCCGCTGATCATGGGCAGCCTGTACAACAGCACCAACACCCCGCCATGGTCGCTGCCGGCGAACAAGACCCAGAGTGGGTTCCTGACGCGGTCGATGAAGGGCAAAGGGTCGAATGCCAACTTCTTCCGCTTCGAAGACAAGGCTGGTGCTGAGCAGATCATCATGCACGCCGAGCGCAATCTGGATACAGAGGTTGAGGCAGATGACAGTCTCAAGGTGGGCGGGAATCGAACGATCAACGTCGAAGGCAAACATTCCGAAACGATCAAGCTGGAAACCAGTATTGCGGTGGAGGAGGGTTCGTATTTTGTGACGGTGGATCAAGGGGCAGTGAAAATTAAGGCTGCAACGTCCATCACGTTGGAGGTCGGAAGCAGCAAGCTGGAAATGAAATCGGATGGCACGATTACCCTGTCAGGCATCTCCGTGGACGTTGCAGGCAGCAAAATAATCAATTTGAACAAGTCTTGATTAGCGACAAGGAAAAGTCCCATGCGTAGAAACATCTACGACCGATTATCTGAACGGCGCGAACGCGAAGAATGCCTTGAGCGTGAGCGTCTAGAAGAGGAGGCTCGCAATGCGGAG
The DNA here is from genome assembly GCF_029840855.1 of Pseudomonas sp. GD03862. Lineage (NCBI taxonomy): Bacteria > Pseudomonadati > Pseudomonadota > Gammaproteobacteria > Pseudomonadales > Pseudomonadaceae > Pseudomonas > Pseudomonas sp. GD03862. Next base: position 3,197 of record NZ_JAOCDI010000009.1, on the reverse strand, counting down.
CCCCCTCCACCAGAGCGTTTTCTTACAAATGAATTGAGTTTCGTTCGTCCAGAAAATTTAAAAGACAAGACGTTTCACGTCTTCACGCTGACGGACATCGGACCTAGCCCGTTCTCGTTCGTCGTGGGGCGTTCGCCAGTGGAACCGGGTACGGACTTGGAGACGCTTGCGCAACAACTGCTTGGTGAGTTGAAAAAGACGTTGTCCCATGTTCAGTGGATCGAGCCGGTTTCCCCGGTAGAGGTAGCTGGATTGGAGGCCCGACGTGTCGAGTTTCGTTGGCGACAACAAGGCCAACCGGTTCATCAAGTACAGCTGATTTTTCTGCATCAGGATGAGTACAAGCGGCCTTTGCTCATGCAAATTACTGGTACGAGCAACAGTCCCAAAGGCATGACGGCGGAGGAGCGTAGTGCTTTCGATACGTTGGTTGAAAGTCTTCAACTGCGCTATCTGCCCGCGAACGAGGGGGATGCTGAACAGGCCGAATCAGCATGACTGCGGCTGCTGCGAGATTAGATGATCCAATCGAGCACTCCAGCGCTTTAGGTGGATTGCTTGCTGGCTTAGCAATTGGTGCAGGCGCGGTACTCATAGGTATTGCCGTTATCGGGACCGGCGGGCTTGGGGCTGTAGCGCTAGCCGCGATGGTTGGCGCGGGAGCAGCTACTGGCGCTGGAATCGGTCAACTGATTGGTAGCCTATCTTTCGCTTGTAGTGAAACAGGGCAAATACGATCAGGCTCAAGTAACGTTTATATAAATGGGAAGCCTGCTGCGAGGGCTCATCTGGATAATGCCGAGTGTTCGGATCATCCAGGGGGGCCTAAGATATTGGCCCAGGGCAGTGACTCGGTTTATATCAATGGTCAGCCTGCGGCTCGAGTCGGTGACCGGACAGTTTGTGATGCAAAAATAAGTGCTGGCTCCCCTAATGTGTGTATAGGAGGGGGGACAGCGACGACTGATGCAATTGACCCGGAAGTTCCTGTTTGGCTTGAGCGTTCGGTGATGGCGTTGGGGCTGGCTAGTGCTTTTGTACTGGCAAGTCCAGTGTTGGTGATGGCGGGGTTGGCAGGTGGTATTGCTGGCGGAATGGCTGGACATTGGGCTGGCGGCGAGCTTTTTGGTGAGGGCTCTGATGGCCAGAAGCTGATGGCGTTTGGTGGTGCTCTGCTTGGGGGGGGCATCGGCGCGAAAGGCGGAAGAGCATTTGACGCCCGATATGAGATCCGGTCTCATGGTTTCGGTTCTAACCTCGGGAATGTTAAAGTTGTTAGACGGGCTGCACCTCCACTTACACCTAAGAAAGGAATATCTCCACAGCTTTACCAGAAGTTGCGAGCGAAGACGCCCAGCAGAGAAATCCAGGCGATGGTGAATAAGGATGTTGTATTACCCATGAAGGATCCAGCGCTGCCGGGGCTGGAAGTTACAAAGCCGTTGCATGCTGATCATATCGTCCCGATGAAGACGATTACAGAAATGAAAGGATTTGATAAATTGACATTTGAACAGCAAGTCGAGATATTGAATTACAAGCCTAATTTTCATGGGTTGAGTGAAACTGCTAATACCTCGCGCGGCGCTAAAACCTACTCAGAATGGACTCGGTATAAAAAAGGTGGAGTAGATGTTGACGCTGGTTTCAGAAGTAGTATGATGGAGCGAGCGATGAAATTGGAAGTTGAGTTGCAAGAAATGATATCTGGTGTCTTGTAGGAAAAATTAGATGATTACTCTTGATGATATTTTGCAAGATCTCAGTGTTGAATTTTCTGGCCGTAAGTTGTGCTTCGATCTCAAAGACATCCCTCAAGATGTCGTCTTGCCCGCAAGTTGGGAGGGTTTTGGGCTTGGTCTTGATCTTGCGCCTGTATATCCTGAAGGTTGGGATTCATTTTTAAATGAGTTTCCAACAACGCTCGCGCTATTCAAGGACTGCTTGCTGGGCACCGTATTATTGATAGATGCTGAGATTGAAATGGTGTATGTCTTTCATGATGGCGCCAGTTTCTACTATTATGTAGGGGGGAGGCCTGTGGAAAGGACTGAGGCTGGGGAATTCAAGCACCTTCCCAGTAGGCTTCAAGATTTTTATCGTGAAGTGCATGATGGGTACACTTTCTTTCCGGCGCGCTCAATGGGGCCGCAATGCCTTAGTGACCAGTCACGTGTTTCCGACTTAGTTGATGAGGAGGACGACTCTTTTGCTGATAAGTGGATTACGGTATTCTCGAATGGCGCCGGAGACTATGTCGCGGTAGAGGCCGACAAGCAAGATGATACGGAAGGCTTGATATGGTGGCATGAAGATCCTGTGACTCCAGAAATGGGGATTGATATTTTTGAAGTTATGGATGCATGGATGGCAATATTCCTAGAGGATACTAAGTCTCGCAATGAGTTGATAGTTAAATTTCATTGATTATTGTTAATTATGGCGATGCTGAGATGTTTATTAAACTACTGGCTTCGCTCCGTTTTCAATGTGCCGTGATTTTTCTTGCTTGCCGAAGCCAGGGGTGACATTGGCTACGGCTCGAACAGAGAGTGCCGTAAGGCCGCAGTCTGTTCGCGCGCGCCACCATTGGTCGTTTTATTATCAAGCTCAATCTGGAAACCCATTAGCAATTCACCTGCGACGATGGCTTCGTGCTGTTGTTTTGACATAAGGTTTAATTGGTTCGTATGCTGTGTGGTTTTGTTTTTTAAAAATTGTTAGTGTGTTATCGCTTGGGGAGAGCTATCATTTTCTTGCAAATTCTTAGTTTTTACGTCATTTGACTAACTTAACTAATGCACTGAACAAGACCACCACGCTGGAGCGCAAGCCCGACGGCGAAGTGCTGCGCATCAGCCACCCGGACGGCACCACGGAAAGCTTCACCTACAACGTCTACGGTCAGGTGCTCAGCCACACCGACGGCAAGGGCCAGACCACCCGCCTGATGCGCACGGCCCGCGGCCTGCCGAGCAGCCGCCAGGATGCCAAGGGCCAGCGGGTTCGCTACGAGTACGACAAGGCCATGCGCCTGACCGCGCTGGTCAACGAAAACAACGCCACGTACCGCTTTGCCTACGACGCTTCGGACCGGCTGAGCGAAGAAGTGCGGGTGGATAACCTGACCCGGCGTTTCAGCTACGACGTCGGTGGCCATCTCACACGACTGGATGAGATTGGCTATGGCGAAAGTG
>NZ_JAOCDI010000089.1:0-6005 GCF_029840855.1 Pseudomonas sp. GD03862 | reverse complement strand
CATGCCCGTCATCTCCCTCCGCAAGGCCTCCACTCGGCCTCCTGAAGTCGCAATCTGCGTCGCCTGGACTACCGCGCGCTTAGAAGCAAGATCAAAAGCGAAAAGCGAAAAGCGCTCAGCGCCGCACTTGCTTGAGGGTTTCGGCAATCAGGAATGCCAACTCCAGCGACTGATCAGCATTCATCCGCGGATCACAATGGGTGTGATACCGGTCAGACAACGCATCCTCGGTGATCGGCCGGGCACCGCCGATGCATTCGGTGACGTTCTGCCCAGTCATCTCGATATGGATACCGCCGGCATGGCTGCCCTCGGCCTGGTGTACCTGGAAGAACTGCTTCACCTCATCCAGAATCTGCGCAAAATCGCGGGTCTTGTAACCGCTGCTGGCCTTGATGGTGTTGCCGTGCATCGGATCGGAACTCCACAGCACCTTGCGCCCCTCGCGCTCGACAGTGCGGATCAGCCCCGGCAAGTGGTCGCCAACCTTGCCCGCGCCCATGCGCACGATCAGGTTCAAACGCCCCGGGTCGTTCGCCGGGTTGAGCGTGTCGATCAGGCGGATCAGCTCTTCGGGGTTCATGCTCGGGCCAACCTTTACCCCAATCGGGTTGTGCACGCCACGCAGGAACTCCACATGAGCCCCATCGAGCTGGCGGGTGCGGTCGCCAATCCACAGCATGTGCGCCGAGCAGTCGTAGTAGTCGCCAGTCAGGCTGTCCTGGCGCACGAAGGCTTCTTCATAGTTCAGCAGCAGCGCTTCGTGAGCCGTAAAGAAGCTGGTTTCGCGCAGTTGCGGCGCACTGTCCAGGCCACAGGCACGCATGAACGCCAGGGTTTCATCGATGCGATTGGCCAACTGGTGGTACTTGTCGGCCAGCGCCGAGTTGGCGATGAAGTCCAGGTTCCACTTGTGCACCTGATGCAGGTCGGCAAACCCGCCCTGGGCGAACGCACGCAGCAAGTTGAGGCTGGCGGTGGCCTGGTGGTAGGCCTGCAGCAGCCGCTCCGGGTCCGGAATGCGGCTTTTGGCGTCGAAACCGATGCCGTTGACGATGTCGCCACGGTAGGCGGGGAGGGTGACGTCGCCGATGGTTTCATCGCCAGATGAGCGCGGTTTGGCGAACTGCCCGGCCATACGCCCCACTTTCACCACCGGGCAGCCGGCGGCAAAGGTCATGACAATGGCCATTTGCAGCAACACCTTGAAGGTGTCGCGGATTTTTGCAGCCGAGAACTCGGCGAAGCTCTCGGCGCAATCGCCGCCCTGAAGCAGGAAGGCACGGCCTTCGGTGACCTCGGCGAACTGCCGGCGCAGCTCGCGCGCCTCACCCGCGAACACCAGCGGCGGGTAGCTGGCCAGGGTCTGTTCAACCTTCAGCAGGTGCGCGGCATCGGGGTAGGTCGGTTGCTGCTGGATCGGCAGGGCGCGCCAGCTGTCGGGGCTCCACGGTTGGTTCATCTTGGGCTCGGTCTTGTCGGTTGTAGGCTATGAGCCATGGTAACAGTTGGCGCTGCGCTTGTTGCATCAAGGGTGTTGGCGGACAATGCGCGTTTTTGCGCAGGTGGGTGGTGGACATGACGGCGGAACGGCAAGAGCGGCTGCTGGCACGCGTGGAAGATGCGTTTGGCGTCATCAGCGTGTACGAAGTAGACGACTACCGCTTTCTGGAATTCGGCGATGCGATCGAGCAAAGCTGCGTGTTCACCGCCGACCCCAGCTGGCTGGAGTACGACTACACCCGCGCCATGCTGGTGGGGGCGCTGTGCCACGAATCGCCGGAGAGCGCACTGTTTCTGGGCCTGGGCGCCGGCACGCTGACCCAGGCCTGCATGAAGTTCCTGCCGCTGGAGGACATCGAGGCCATTGAGCTGCGCCCGGATGTGCCGCGCCTGGCCATGGATTACCTGGGCCTGGATGACGACCCGCGGCTGTATGTGCGCATCGGCGATGCCCTGGAGCTGCTGCCCACGGCAGAGAAGGCCGACCTGCTGTTCGTTGACTTGTACACCGACCATGGTCCTGGGGTCGGGCACCTGGCGTGGAACTTCCTGGAGAACTGCCAGCAGCACCTGAACCCGGGCGGCTGGCTGGTGATCAACCAGTGGGCCACCGATGATGGCAGGCCGCTGGGCGCGGCGTTGCTGCGGGGGTTGTACCACCGGCATTATTGGGAACTGCCTGTGAAGGAGGGCAATGTGATTCTGCTGGTGCCGGCAGACCTGGAGCAGTCGCTGGACCTGGACGGTTTGAGAGCCCGGGCCGAGGCGCTGGCGCCGCGTTTGGGGTACAGCCTCGACGGACTGATCCGCGAGATTCGGCCGGCTACCTGAATGGCGGACGCGCGCCGACACCGAGCGCGTAAGGCTTCAGGGGATTATCGATTCAGCCTGTCGTGCGCGATAGCCCGATACTGGCCCTGCCTCCATGAAAATTTTCCTCACGTACGCGACTATTTCAGGTATAGTACGCGCCGGTCTTTTAGCGGACCTCAAAATCAGGTGGTGCAAATCCTCCGAGTCCAGCTTCGGCTGCGCGTCCGCTAGGCGGACCTTCCCAAGTTTTCTTTTTCAATCGTTTTCGCAAATCCCCGCCGCCAAAGCTGCCTGGGTGACCTGACGGTCTTTCAAGGCATGTGCAGCTTTGGAGCATGGGTCTTTGCGGATGCACCTAGAGGCAGACCCATGACCCAGGAAACCGGCGGCTTCGCCGCTCTCGATCTTAACCCGAACATTGTTGCTGCCGTTGTGGCTACCGGCTACGAAGAGCCGTCCGCCATTCAGCAACAATCGATCCCGATCATCCTCGCCGGTCACGACATGATCGGCCAGGCGCAGACTGGCACCGGCAAAACCGCTGCCTTCGCCCTGCCGATCCTGAACAAGATCGATGTGAGCAAGCGCGAACCGCAAGCCCTGATCCTGGCGCCAACCCGTGAGTTGGCGCTGCAAGTTGCTACCGCTTTCGAAACCTACGCCAAGCAGATGCCGGGCGTGAACGTTGTCGCCGTCTACGGTGGTGCCCCGATGGGCCCACAGCTGCGTGCGATCCGCAACGGCGCGCAAATCGTCGTGGCCACCCCGGGCCGTCTGTGCGACCACCTGCGTCGTGACGAAAAAGTCTTGTCGACCGTACAGTACCTGGTACTGGACGAAGCCGACGAGATGCTGAAGCTGGGCTTCATGGACGACCTCGAAGTGATCTTCGACGCAATCCCGGCTACCCGTCAGACCGTACTGTTCTCCGCTACCCTGCCGTCGTCGATCCGTTCGATCGCCGAGCGTCACCTGCGTGAACCCAAGCACGTCAAGATCCAGACCAAGACCCAGACCGTTACCGCAATCGAGCAGGCCCACCTGATGGTCCACGCGGACCAGAAGATCCCGGCTGTGCTGCGTCTGCTGGAAGTGGAAGAGTTCGATGCGCTGATCGCCTTCGTGCGTACCAAGCAAGCCACCCTGGACCTGGCCGCCGCGCTGGAAGCCAAAGGCTACAAGGCTGCTGCACTGAACGGCGATATCGCCCAGAACCAGCGTGAGCGCGTGATCGACTCGCTCAAGGATGGCCGCCTGGACATCGTCGTCGCCACCGACGTCGCTGCCCGTGGCCTGGACGTACCGCGCATCACTCACGTGTTCAACGTTGACATGCCGTACGACCCGGAGTCCTACGTACACCGTATCGGCCGTACTGGCCGTGCCGGTCGCGATGGCCGTGCACTGTTGCTGGTTACCCCGCGTGAGCGCCGCATGCTGCAGGTGATCGAGCGTGTTACCGGGCAGAAGGTTGCCGAAGCGCGCCTGCCGAATGCCCAGGCCGTGCTGGATGCCCGCATCAAGAAGCTGACCTCGAGCCTGGCGCCGCTGGTAGCCGAAGCAGAGGCCACCCACGGCGAGCTGTTCGACCGCCTGACCACCGACCTGGGTTGCAGCGCGCGTGCCCTGGCTTCGGCCCTGCTGCGCAAGGCCACCAATGGCCAAGCGCTGGACCTGGCGGCGGTAGAGCGTGAGCAGCCGCTGGTGCCGAGCTTCGCCCCGCGTGGTGAGCGTACCGAGCGCGGTGAGCGTGGCGAGCGTCCTGACCGTGGTGACCGTGAGCGCCGTGCACCGCTGCCGTTGGCAGAAGGCCGCGTGCGTTGCCGTACCGCCCTGGGTGCCCGTGATGGCATCGCTGCCAAGAACCTGCTGGGTGCGATCCTCAACGAAGGTGGCCTGGCGCGTGACGCTATCGGCCGCATCCAGGTGCGCGACAGCTTCAGCCTGGTCGAGCTGCCGGAAGACGGCCTCGAGAAGCTGCTGTCCAAGCTCAAGGACACCCGCGTGGCTGGCAAGCAGCTGAAGCTGCGTCGCTACCGCGAGGATTGATCCTGGCGTAACGAAAAAATCCCCGGCTTAGGTCGGGGATTTTTTTTGCCAGTACCGGCCCTTTCGCGGGCAAGCCCGCTCCTACAGGTACCCCACAGATTTCAGTACCTGTAGGAGCGGGCTTGCCCGCGAAGAGGCCCTTCAGTCGAACCGATAGATGTCCATCCCCAGCGCGCCCAGGGTAAACCCCTGATGCACCACGCCGAACTTGCTCCCGGCCCCGAGGGCAAAGAACAGCGGCAGCAAATGCTCATCACTGGGATGGTTGCGCACCGCAAACGGCGCCTGCTGCCGGTAATCCAGCAGCGCCGCCTGGTCATCCTCCTGCAACCGGTCTACCACCCAATCCCTGAACGCCAGCGCCCACGGCTCGATCACATCCGGCCCTGCATGCCAGTCCAGCTCACCCAGGTTGTGGGTAATGCTGCCCGAACCTATCAGCAGTACATCCTCCGCACGCAACCCCGCCAGTGCCTGGCCCACCTTCAGCTGCAGCGCCGGCCCCATGTGGATGGGCAGTGAAACCTGCACCACGGGAATGCGCGCATCCGGGTACATCAGCGACAGCGGCACCCAGGCGCCATGGTCGAATGGGCGTTGCATATCCAGCCGCGCGGGTAACCCCGCAGCCTTCAACCGCTCACTGACCTGGCCAGCAAGCCCGGGCTCGCCCGGCGCCGGGTACTGCACCGCATACAGGGCCGGTGGGAAGCCGTAGAAGTCATGCCAGGTTTCGGGCTGTGCGTTGCCGGTGACCAGCAGCTCGCGGCTTTCCCAGTGTGCCGACACCACCACGATCGCTTTCGGCCGGGGCAGCGCGTTGGCCAACCCGGACAGTGCCGGCCCGCTGGCGCCGGGTTGCAGGGCAAGCATGGGGGAACCATGGGAAATGAACAGGCTGGGCAGCATGGCGGGGTCCTGAAGGTTAAGATGCAACCATCATCGATTAACTACAGATCGAAATCCAAACCAAGTTTTACCGACAAATCATCTAAAAATCGGGAGTAATCATGGAACCAGCGTTCTGGCAGCAGCGGTGGGCCGACAACCAGATCGGCTTTCACCAGGCGCAGGTGAACCCCTATCTGCAGACGTATTGGCCACAGTTGCAGTTGGCGCCCGGCAGCCGCGTGCTGGTGCCGTTGTGCGGCAAGAGCCTGGACTTGGCCTGGCTGGCAGGGCAGGGCCATCGTGTATTGGGTGTGGAGCTGTCGCGGCGGGCGGTGGAGGACTTTTTCCGTGAGCACGGGCTTGAGGCCGAGGTGCGGCAGCAGGGCGCATTCGAGGTTTGGCGCAGTGGAGATGTACAGCTGTGGTGTGGCGACTTCTTTGCCTTGCGGGCAGAGGATGTGGCTGACTGCGTGGGGCTGTATGACCGGGCGGCGGTGATTGCGCTGCCGGTGCAGATGCGTGCGCTGTATATACAGCTGTTGTCGGGTTTGCTGCCGGCGAATTGCGGTGGGTTGGTGGTGACGCTGGAGTATGACCAGTCGTTGTTGGCCGGGCCGCCGTTTTCGGTCAGGGATGAAGAGCTGAGACAGGGGTTTGCGGGGTGGCAGGTGGAGCAGCTGGAGGCCGTGGAGGTGATTGAGGACAGCCCGAAGTTTGTGCAGGCCGGGGCGTCGAGTTTGTTGGAGCGG
>NZ_JAOCDI010000088.1:0-6470 GCF_029840855.1 Pseudomonas sp. GD03862 | reverse complement strand
CCATATCACCGGCAAGAAGCGCGGACATGTGCCCGATGGTCGAGCAGCCTTCATCTGGGCAATCGCCCTGGCCGGGCTACCTGCGCTCATTGCCGTGGGCCTGTCGGCAGGCTGGTCGGCGCAGGTAGTTCTGCTCGGTGGGTTGATGCTGTTCGGCGTGCTGTTCGCCGTGAACTCGTCGCTGCACAGCTACCTGATCGTCAGCTATGCCAAGGAAGACGGCGTGTCCTTGGATGTGGGCTTCTACTACATGTCCAACGCCCTCGGGCGCTTGGTCGGCACATTGCTGTCAGGTTGGGTGTTCCAAGCTTATGGGTTAGAGGCGTGTTTGTGGGTATCCAGCATCTTCGTATTGGCTGCCGCACTCATCTCGATCGCACTGCCCAGGCACAGTGAAATGGCACAACAGACACACTGATCCGTGAGGAAATGCGGAGGCCATCAGGCCTCCGCTTTCACCACAAACTGCTCGATTTCAGCTGCAGTACTGCGGGCAGTGCGGGTCACCCCGATCAAGGTTGCTGATGCAGAACCTGTCCACTCGCCATAGCCCACCAGCCACAGTCTGGGCTCACTCACAGATCGGGTCCCTTCGACCTCTACACGTCCTTGCTCAGTCACAACCCCAAGGCTGACGAGGTGTCCCAAGGCGGGTTTGAACCCGGTGCACCAGATCACTGCATCCACTGCGGTTTCCGAGCCGTCTGCCCAGACCACACCGTCAGGGGTGAAACGAACGAAGGGTCTCACCGCGTGCAGAACGTCTCGCTCACGCGCCTCCACCACAGGCGGGACCATTACCACGTCGCCCAGCCCGCCGACCGGCTGCTCAATGACACGCCCCTCCATCTGCGCTTTCCAGCGCTCTGTGGCCCGCTCGAACAGCACTCGGCCATCTACATCATCAGGGAGGAAAACTGGATCGGTAGGGGTTACCCAGGTCGCATCCGCTACTTTGGAAACCTCTGCGAGAATCTGCGCGCCGGAGTTGCCGCCGCCAACGACCAGAACGCGCTTGCCAGAGAAGGCCTGCGGTTCAACGTAGTGCGCCGAATGCAGCTGTTGCCCACGGAATAGCTCAGCGCCGGGGTAGACAGGTATGTTCGGATTGCTCCAGGTGCCTGTAGCACTGACCACAGCTTTGGCGTCCCAATGGCCAGACTCTGAATGGACACGTAGAGCGTCGGCAACGCGCTCGATCGAGGTGACGCCCACCGGCCGTTCAATTGGAAACTGATAGCGAGCCTCATACTGGGTGAGGTAGTCGATGACGTGCTCGCGAGAAGGATAGCCATCCTCCACAGGCGGCATCATCCAACCGGGAATGGAACTCCAGGTGGCCGGCGAGAATAGCCGCAGGGAATCCCAGCCGTGTCGCCAAGCACCACCGGCGCCCTGCTCGGCATCGAGGATGATGAACGAGAGATCTGTTCGGCGCAGGAAGTACGCCGTTGCCAGGGCGGCTTGTCCTCCGCCAATGATGACTACATCCCACAAGCGCTCTGCATGGGCTTTCATTTCACTCCCTCCGGACCATGGTCAGGCCCCATCTTCTCAGATGCTGCAGTAAGGGACTTGACGTAGGTCCTCTGCTGCAACGGTCACCAGCATTCAAAACCTACACGCAGCGCTACACGGGCTTATTGTCTATTTCCAGACGACTGGCCAAAGGAGAAAGCGAGATAACGGCTCGCAAGGCCTCATGATTGGCATCAGACCATGCCTGATCCAGCAAATCGTTGAGCGCGCCCTGCGTTGGAATTGACTGAAGGGCTTGCGTTGTTGGGTCGTACACGAAAGCGTAGAGACCTTTCTCAATCGCCCTAGAGACCTGGCGGTGCCAATTAAAATTGCCGCCATCAGTCATCATTCAGGGCAGAAGGAAGCATCCCATTCACTGAAGTGCTCCCCCTCAGAAAGGTACTGAGTGCCTGAGTAGGCAAAATCCCAGTCACTTTTGATGACGTGGAACGCTGCGTTCAGCGTGTGATTGTGAACAAGCCGATTGAAACCATAGCACCCCGGCCAGCCGATGGCTGCTGCGAGCCTTCTCACTTCGGCCGTCTTTATCACATGACGGGTACGCAGGGCTTCGAAGATCTCTGCCTTGGGCTCGGCCCAATAGAGCAGCAGGTTCCTTCTCACGCATGACGGAAGAGTTTCATCAGGCAGAATCGAGAGGGGCATGTGAAAACGCCAGTACAAGGAAGGGAGGGGTCACGCGGGGAGGCTGGTGTAACCGCCCGATGGAGGGGAGCGAGCGCTTCCCCTCTACCGACGACAGTTTTAATTGTTGGGCGACAGCTTTAATTCCACAAAATCAGCTGATGTTGCTGATTAATAAACTTTGTCCCAAAACCTCTTGAAATTCGCGGCCTAGCGGGGAGATTGATCCTGGGGAAGAGAAAATAAAGGTTGTCACAAAGCATAGCTTTTCAAAAATTCTCGGGGGTTTTCGTTTAATAAAGGTTGTCACAACAATAAAGGTTGTCACAGCAAAGGTTCAGCCACAGAAAAATCGCAGCAATGTACCGTGCAAAACCCCCAAAAAAATTATGATGGTATCTTTTTGGGATGGGTAACCCGTGTGGGCGCTCTTGCATCGTTGGATTTAGAGAATTAAAACTGTCGCAGGAGCCGGTGAGGCCTCTCTCCTCCGCTCCTGCGAGCACTGCCCCTCGATCAAACCACCCGTTGCTGTGTGACTGCGGTGCTCGCTACTTGATCGCAGAAACGTCAGTAAGCCAGCCATTCGACTCGGCTGAAAAGGTAGCCGGTGATGCTGGCTTTGACCGGCAGGCCAAGGCTAACCTCATGTGCGAGCTATACGTGATCCTTGGAGCTTTTGATGCCCCAACTGCAGTGCTGGATCAGGTGTTTGCTGCGGTCGAAGACGAAGAGCTTCCGTACTCCACTCTGATTCCATTCGAGAATGACAAATGAACAAGATCAATTGGTTCGCGGTTTCCAACCCAGACGGCAAGCGCTTTCCCGAGTGGCGCCGGTCGTTTGGCGTCAGTGACAGCGGTACTATATTTGTACCTGCAGCAATGGCGGGTGATGAGACGGAGATGAACGTAATGCTCTGTGCTTGCGATGACGGACAGAGCACGGCGGTGCACCTAGATCATCACTTTGTGCCCAGCGATTGGCTGAAGCGTGAGTTCCCCAAGCATTTGGAGCTGATCGAAATGATAGAGGTTCGTGCCCAGACCCCACTCAGTGAAATCAGTCAGCAAGAGCCAGCAGCTACTCAGGAGTAGCTATATAGACTGGCTTCAGGACAATTACGCCAGCGATGAGTTCGATGCTCTGGTCACCAACTGTGACACCGAGCTACCTCAGGACTTCCGGAGGTAGCTCGACGATGAAATCTCCTTAGCCGTGTCCCCAGGGTCCTAGCATTTCACTGTCATACGTAATGGCTGACTCATAGAGGTCGGCTCGAGGGTGGCTTCACCGAATATCGTACTCCGTAATGAACAAGATCGGACTCCTGTCTGCTTGTGTCAAACTATGTTGTGAGCGCCCACAGTCGCCAGCCCACATCACTATTCATTGGGAGAGCAGTCCACCCGCAAGAATGGAAAAAGTTCGTCTGGATTGCCGCATTCCCCGTTCAACTCCTCACAGGTGGCTTCTGCGAGCGACCTCGTGGAGTAGCTTGGCTTCAATCGTAATTTTTCCTGATTGTCGTAAATGTCGAATCCGCCTGATACGGTAGCGGCATAGTATCGAGAACCAGATTGGAAGCATTCTTTGTCGATCGGCACAGCCGGAACGATAACAAATCTCTTTTGCATGGCGCGTGTCTCTCCAAGCATATACCTTAGTCTTAGTCCCAAGATTGAAAAGCATCAATATGAGTCATCGAGACGAATCAATGACGCTTAGTGCCTCGAAGTATCACTATCACAAGAAATGACGCAGGATGATGTGGGGCTTTCTTTCTGACCGTGCTTGAGGTGGAGCCGTCAAGGCTTTGATATTGTGTATGCACCTTACCGGTACCTTGGCAACGGGCACTTCAAGATGATGTCCAGCAGTCTCTCTAGCCGTTTTGCCTTCGCTCGACACGTTGGCATGGTTGGCCTATGGGAATGCGGCTATGAGTCCCCATGCTCTCCCGAGGTTGATTTTTGCAAAAGGAGCTGCCGGTGTTCGGTCACTAGGTTCAGGAGTAGGTCAATTGACCATGGCTTCGCGAGGAACTGAGCGCCTTCGGGTATGAGGTCCGTTTCATGTCTGACGCATCCGCTAGAAATGACTATCGAGGTTTTGGGATCCTGCTGGCTAGCGATCTGAGCAAGTTCCCAGCCATTCATTTGTCCGGGCGTTTCTACATCAGTAATGAGCATGGTCACTGGTGTTCGTTTGAGTATCTCCAAACCTTAGTCTGCTGTAGCTACGGCGAGAAGTAGAAAGCCCGAATCCTGCAGTACCTCAACAATCATTGATCGCAGAATTGGCTCGTCCTCGACGATCAGGAGGAGTCCGAGCATTTCGTGTTCCGATTTCATGTGTTTGGCTCTTGAGCTAGCAGTGGCAAGCAGCACCGGGGTGCCAATGACGACCATGACGGAGCGAGCACCATACGTTGACGCGCTAGGCCTCAACCAGCCTCCCTTCAAGAGATGACTGTTACCTGACGCACCACAGCGCGCTGTAATGGCATTTTGACTCCTAGTTTGAGTATAGAGTTCCTCGCTTTTGGAGAGCATACGCATATCAATTGGAGATAGGCCGGAGAAAGCCATCCACGGCTAGTCGCAGAAAGGTATCGGTGGCCAGGCGTTCGGTCAGCATGACATGTTGCTCGGTCGACAAGCAGTACATACTCCCCTGCTAGTACGTCCAGCTCTTTGTCAGACTCTGGCTTCAGACGACCTACATCAAGTCACTTACCGCAGCACCTGAGAAAATGGGGCCTGACCATGGCCGGAGGGAGTGAAATGAAAGCCCATGCAGAGCGCTTGTGGGATGTAGTCATCATTGGCGGAGGACAAGCCGCCCTGGCAACGGCGTACTTCCTGCGCCGGACAGATCTCTCGCTCATCATCCTCGATGCCGAGCAGGGCGCCGGCGGGGCTTGGCGACACGGCTGGGATTCGCTGCGGCTGTTCTCGCCAGCCACCTGGAGCTCCATTCCCGGTTGGATGATGCCGCCTGCTCAGGATGGCTATCCGTCTCGCGAACATGTCATCGACTACCTCACCCAGTATGAGGCGCGCTATCAGTTTCCGATTAAACGGCCGGTACGTGTCACCTCAGTCGAGCGCGTAGCGGGCGCGTTACGTGTCCATTCAGTGTCTGGCCATTGGGATGCCAAAGCTGTGGTCAGTGCCACAGGCACTTGGAGCAATCCGAACATACCTGCCTACCCCGACGCTGAGCTGTTCCGTGGCCAGCAGCTGCATTCGGCTCACTACGTTGAACCGCAGGCCTTCTCGGGCAAGCGCGTGCTAGTCGTCGGCGGCGGCAACTCCGGCGCTCAGATTCTCGCAGAGGTTTCCAAAGTAGCTGCTGCGACCTGGGTAACCCCTACCGATCCAGTTTTCCTACCTGATGATGTAGATGGCCGAGTGCTGTTCGAGCGGGCCACAGAGCGCTGGAAAGCGCAGGTGGAGGGGCGTGTAATTGAGCAGCCGGTCGGCGGGTTGGGCGATGTGGTAATGGTCCCGCCTGTGGTGGAGGCGCGTGAGCGAGACGTTCTGCACGCGGTGAGACCCTTCGTTCGTTTCACCCCTAACGGCGTGGTCTGGGCAGACGGCTCGGAAACCGCAGTGGATACAGTGATCTGGTGCACCGGGTTCAAACCCGCCTTGGGACACCTCGCCAGCCTTGGGGTTGTTACTGAGCAAGGACGTGTAGAGGTCGAAGGGACCCGATCTGTGAGTGAGCCGAGACTTTGGTTGGTGGGCTATGGCGAGTGGACAGGTTCTGCATCAGCAACCTTGATCGGGGTGACCCGCACTGCCCGCAGTAGTGCAACTGAGATCGAGCAGTTTGTGGTGAAAGCGGAGGCCTGATGGCCTCCGCATTTCCTCACGGATCAGTGCGTCTGCTGTGCCATTTCGCTGTGCCTGGGCAGTGCGATCGAGATGAGCGCGGCAGCCAATACGAGGATGCTGGAGACCCACAAACAAGCTTCCAACCCATAGGCTTGGAATACCCAACCTGACAGCAGCGTGCCGACCAAGCGCCCGAGGGCGTTGGACATGTAGTAGAAGCCCACATCCAAGGACACGCCGTCTTCCTTGGCGTAACTGACGATCAGGTAGCTGTGCAGCGATGAGTTCACGGCGAACAGCACGCCGAACAGCATCAACCCGCCGAGCAAGACTACCTGCGCTGACCAGCCTGCCGCCAGGCCCACGGCAATGAGCGCAGGCAGCCCGGCCAGGGCGATTGCCCAGATGAAGGCTGCTCGACCATCGGGGACATGTCCGCGCTTCTTACCGGTGATATGT
>NZ_JAOCDI010000087.1:0-7301 GCF_029840855.1 Pseudomonas sp. GD03862 | reverse complement strand
AAAGGGCCGGACCTGCTGGCCAATTTCCACCCGCCGTTCACCGTTGCCGCCGCCACCATATTCGCGGGTAAACCTGCTCCTACACACGCATCAGGGGCTCGTAGGAGCGGGTTCACCCGCGAAAGGGCCGGGCCTGCTGGCCAATCTCCACCCGCCGTTCACCGTTGCCGCCGCCACCGTATTCGCCGGTAAACCCGCTCCTACACACGCATCGGGGGCTCGTAGGAGCGGGTTCACCCGCGAAAGGGCCGGGCCTGCTGGCCAATCTCCACCCGCCGATCACCGTTGCCGCTGCCACCGTATTCGCGGGTAAACCCGTTTAACGGTTGCTGCCAGGCTAACGCTTCATGCACCGCTGATAACGCTCATCCACCCGCCCGGCAAACCAGGCCGTGGTCAGCTTGCGGGTAATCTTCGGGCTCTTCAGCTCGATGCCCGGTAGCACTGCGCGGGGCACCGGTTTGCCGGCTTTGGCATCTGCCAGGGCAAACACCCCGCTGTACAGCTTGCTGTCCTCGAACGCCAGGCTGTCGGCCTCCTCCAGCTGGCTTCGGATCTGCGGGTTACGCAGCCCCAGCTTCACCCCCAGCTTGCGCGCGGCCAGTTCGGTGGTCCCCGGCATGATCGCCCCCGGCGCCACCAGGTCGCCGTCCAGTGCCAACTTCACCCCCGTGACCTTGCTCAATGCCGCCTGGAATGCCGCATTGCGGCTGGCGTACCAGCCCGCGTTGAAATCGGCGAAACGGTAAAGCTGGCGCTCGTAGTTGGCCGGGTAGCCCAACAGGTGGGCAATACCGAAGTACATGCCGCCGCGCCGGCTGAACACTTCCTGGCGAATTGTGCCTTCATGGCTGTAGGGGTAATCCCTTGCATGCTTTTCGGCGAAGTCGATGCTGACCTGCATCGGCCCGCCGGTGTGCACCGGATTCAGCCCGTCCAGCAAGGTCTTGCCCAGCGGCAGGCGTGCAACGACTTCGTCGTACAGTTCACTCAACTGCTTTTCGCTGCGCACCGTCTGCAACCGCTGCTCGTAGCTCTTGCCGTTGCCCGACGGCGTCTTCAGCGCACCGTCGACCAGCAGTTTGGGAATATGCAGGCGCGCAGCGCGGCGGTCGATCTCCTGGCGGGCGATGCGCCCAAGGTTGGGCACCTGTGGGTCCGCAGTGAAGGTCGACTCCTGTTCGGTCACCGCCAGCACTGCGCACAGGTTGCTTTTACTGGGCGCTATGCGCTGGGCTTCGAAGGCTGCCTGGATATCCTTGGCCCAACCCTCGCGGTCCTTGACCTGGGCGGGTAACAGCCGCAACAGCTGCGCACGGACTTTCGCCGGGTCCGCTTCGGGCGCTTCTTCGCGGCGCCCGGCACAGCCTTGCAACAGCACCAGGGCCATCACCGAAATGGCCAGTAACCGGCCGTTCAGGGCTGTTCACCGACCAGATAGGTTTTGCTGATGTGGCGGAACTGCGGGTGCCCGGCACTGCCCATCAACTCGAACAACACCATCTCGCGGGTCACCAACTGCGCGCCGGCGGCACGCATGCGCGCCAGGCCTGCGGCCTTGCTGGCCGGGCTGCGGCTGTCGCAGGCATCCTCGACCACGAACACTTGCTTGCCCAGCGCCAACAGGCCGAGCACGGTCTGCAGCACGCAAACATGGGTTTCCATGCCGCAGACGATCACTTGCTCACGCGCCATCAAACTGGCTGGCAGGCACTCGGCAGCCACGCAGGAAAAGTGACTTTTTTCCACCACTTCGGCTGCCGGCGCTGCGGCCAGCAGTTCGGCCAGGGTATGACCCAGGCCTTTGGGGTACTGCTCGGAAATTACCGTCGGCAGCGCCAGCTCGGCAGTCGCCGCCAGCAACCAACGGGCCCGTGCCCGAGTGCCTTCGGGGTCGCTCATGGCACCGATCAGCTTTTCCTGGATGTCGACGACCAGTAGCGTGGCCTTGAGTGGATCGATCAGCATTGTCTGCCTCTTGCCTGGGAAAACCCTAGCCTCCCCCAGGCAAGCGGTGTCGTCAATCAGGCAGACAGCCGAAGCGGCTGCAGCGACGCGGTCAGCGCAGCGAGCACACGGTCTTCCTGCTCATGGATGAAGAAATGGCCACCCGGGAACATCTGCAGCGAGAACGCGCCGTGAGTTTCACAGCGCCATGCCTGCAGTTGCTCATCGCTGGCCCGGTCATCCACGCCACCCAGCACATGCAGTGGGCACTGCAACGCCGGCCGCTGCCGGTATGTGTAAGTGCCGCACAACAGAAAATCCGCGCGCAAGGTCGGAAGGGTCAGGCTCATCAGCTCAGCGTTGGCCAGCACTTCCTCAGGCGTGCCTTGTAGCGCGCGCAACTCGCTGATCAGCTCGGCGTCGCTCTTGGGCTCGCGCCAGTTGTTGCCGTCGTAGTCCTCACGCCGGGTAGGTGCCGCGGTGCCGCAGGCGAACAAGGCCAGCGGCGCCGGGCAGCCCAATGCCTGCAGCTCATGGGCCAGCTCGAAGGCCAGCAGTGCACCCAGGCTGTGGCCGAGCAGCGCATAAGGAGCGCTTGCCGCCAGTCGCTGCTCGCTGGCCAGTTGCCGAGCCAGCACTTGCATGTCGGTGTGCAGCGACTCGGCCATGCGCGCGCCCCGCCCAGGCAACTCTACCGGGCGCACCTGCAACCATGCCGGCAGCTTGCGCCGCCAGCGGCTGTAGACCATGGCGCTGGCCCCGGAGTACGGCAGGCACAGCAGGTTCAGCACGGTCACTGGGCGGCAGCTTCGGCCATTTTCTGGCGCAGGCTCAGCGGGCGCATGTCGGTCCAGACTTCATCGATGTAGGCCAGGCATTCCTTCTTCAGGCCGCTTTTGCCCACGGCACGCCAGCCATTGGGGATGGCTTTGTAGTCGGGCCAGATCGAGTATTGCTCTTCGTGGTTGACCACTACCTGGAACTGGATATCGTCGCGGTCGAAAACGGAAGTCATTGCCTGTCTCCTTAAATGATGATGCCGCTGCGCGCCTGGCGCAGGGTGGCTTTCAAGTAGACGTAGCAAGCGCTGTAAAAATTAACGGAATTGACGCGCCCCATGTGGCCACGGCCGATGCCGGTATTAACCCTCAGGTATCACGCAACAGGTCGTGCGTATCGAGCAACCGGAACGCAACCTGCGGATTACGCTCCAGCCCGCGCCGGATCGCCGCCGGGATAGACTGCCGGGTCTTGCGGCACAGCCCGGGCTGATCGTCCAGTTCGATGACGATGCCGCGCATGGTCCGTACCTCGTTGTAACCGGGGGCGATGTGCACGCGGATGCCGAGGTTTTCGTACAGGCGCTGCTGCAGACGTTGAAGGTCTTCCAGGTCCTTCAGGTTTTCCAGGCGTTCGAGCAGGCGTTTTTCTTCCTGCCGGGTCAGCAAGAGGATGCGCTGGGCGGCCTGCGGATGGTCGGCCAGTTGCTCGCGGCCGCAGACGCAGGCGCCAGGGGGGCAAGGTTGGCGTAAAGGAACGGGTGTACTCATAGGGCAAGCATAGCCTGTACCGACGGTCAGAGCTGCGCCAGCCGCGCGCGCAGGAAGCTGACAAAACCCTGCACCGGCCGCGCCACCTGCCGGTGCTGCGGATACACCGCCGACAGCTGCAGCGCGGGCGGGCGCCACTCATCCAGAACCGTCACCAGTTGCCCCTCCGCCAACGCCTGCCCAACGATAAAGGTCGGCAGGTAAGTGACCCCCATCCCGGCAATCGCAGCCCCCCGCAGCAACTCGCCATTGTTCGCCCGCATGCGCCCGGTCACCTGAATTGCCTGGGTTTTGCCACCTTTGTGGAATTGCCACTGCACCTGCCGCGAATGCCCATAAGGCAGGCAATCATGCGCGGCGAGCTCATCCGGTATTCCCGGCACTCCCCGTGCTTGCAAATACGCCGGGCTCGCACAGTAGACCCGCTCGACACTGGCGATACGCCGGGCGATCAGGCTGGAGTCCTCCAGTGCACCAATCCGCAGCGCCAGGTCATAGCCTTCACCAATCAGGTCGACGGCGCGGTCGCTCAGGTCTACCTCTACATCAACCTGGGGGTGCAACTGCAGAAACTCGGTCAGCAGGCAACCCAGGTGCGCCATGGCAAACGACAGCGGCGCGCTGAGGCGCAAGGTGCCGCGCAAGACCTGGGCCTGGCCGCTGATGTCGTGTTCGACCTGCTGCACTTCACCCAGCAGGCGCAGGGCCGACTGGTAGTAGTGCTGCCCCAGTGGCGTGGCATCGAGGCGCCGGGTGGAGCGGTTGAGCAGGCGCACGCCCAGGCGCTCTTCAAGCTGCATCAGACGCCGGCTGACCGATTGCTTGGACATGCCCAGACGGTCGGCGGCAGCGGTGAAACTACCGGCCTCCATCACCTGGGCAAAGATCCGCATGTCTTCGTAAGGGTTCATTGTCTCGCTCTTGCTGACAGTCAAACACTTTATAGCGGCTTTTTCCCACGAGTGCATCTGCCTAATCTACGCACAAGTCGCAGCGATGGCCCCTCAGGCCAGGCAAGACGCCCACTACCAACACTTGCACAGAAAAGGATTCGCTCATGAACATTGTCCACAAAGCCCTCACCACCTCCCTCTTGGCCCTGTCTGTTTCCAGTGCCTTCGCCGCAGGCAGCCCTGGTGTCGAACAACACACCCAGGCCTTCCTCGAAGCCCTGGAGAAAGGGGGTGGCAAGCCGCTGGAACAGCTCACACCAAACGACGCCCGCGCGGTACTGACCGGCGCCCAGGATTCGGTGAAGGTCGACCTCTCGGGGATCGAAGTGAAGGAACGCACGATTCAGGCCAATGGCCAATCGATCAAGCTGCAAGTGGTGCGCCCGACTAATGTCAAAGGTGATCTGCCGGTGTTCATGTTCTTCCACGGCGGCGGTTGGGTGCTGGGCGACTTCCCGACCCACCAGCGACTGATCCGCGACCTGGTAGTCGGCTCGGGTGCGGTGGCGGTCTATGTGGACTACACCCCGTCACCGGAAGCGCACTACCCGACGGCGATCAACCAGGCGTACGCCGCGACGCGCTGGGTGGCCGAGCATGGCAAGGAGATCGGCGTGGATGGCAAGCGCCTGGCTGTAGCCGGCAACAGCGTTGGCGGCAACATGGCGGCGGTGGTTGCACTCAAGGCCAAAGAGGCCGGCACCCCTGCCCTGCGCTTCCAGCTGCTGCTGTGGCCGGTGACCGACGCCAGCTTCGAGACAGCGTCGTACAAGCAGTTTGCCGAAGGACACTTCCTGACCACCGGGATGATGAAGTGGTTCTGGAACAACTACACCGTTGATGCAAAGGCGCGGGCGCAGATCTACGCCTCGCCGCTGCGGGCGTCCACCGAACAGCTGAAGGGCTTGCCACCGGCCCTGGTGCAAACGGCTGAGTTCGATGTGCTTCGGGATGAAGGTGAGGCGTATGCCCGCAAGTTGAATGCGGCGGGCGTGACAGTAACCTCGGTGCGCTACAACGGAATGATTCATGACTATGGGCTGCTCAACCCGTTGAGCCAAGTTCCGGCAGTAAAGGCGGCGCTGCGGCAGGCGGGCAACGAACTTAAAGTGCATCTGCAGTGAGGCGATGAGCAAAAGACCCGCCTGGGCGGGTCTTTTGCTTCTATTTGCGGAAACGGCCCGCAGGCTTCAATGAATCTGCCAGCGGTGCGGCAGGTCCGGCCCTTTCGCGGGTAAACCCGCTCCTACACAGGCACCACAACCGTCAAATTCTGTGGTGGCCTGTGTAGGAGCGGGTTTACCCGCGAAAGGGCCGGCAAATCCTGCTCAGGGCTCAAACCCCTCCACAATGATCACCTCAGCCTTCGCCACTCCTTGGCGATGGCTGCATGCCTCTTGGTACAGCGCGGAGCGGTAACAGGCGACGGCCTGCTCGTACGAATCGAACTCGATCACCACACTACGCTGAGGCGTAGCCCTCCCTTCCATCGCCTCGCTACGCCCGCCACGGGCCAGGAAGCGACCGCCGAATGCCTTGAAGGCTGCCGGGGCGCGCTGGGTGTACTGCTGGTATTGCTCGGGGTCGGTCACGTCCACATGGGCTATCCAGTAGGCCTTCATGTGCAGCTCTCCTGTTACGGTGATATTTGTGTATGATGGTATACCATAAAATTCACCCCGCCACAGTGAGCGTGCACCATGGCTTTCAACACCATCGAGGAACTTCTCGAGGACTACCGGCAAGGCAAGATGGTCCTGCTGGTGGATGACGAGGACCGGGAAAACGAAGGCGATCTGCTGATCGCCGCCGAGCGCTGCGACGCCCAGGCCATCAACTTCATGGCTCGCGAGGCGCGCGGGCTGATCTGCCTGACCTTGACCGACGATCACTGCCAGCGCCTGGGCCTGGAGCAGATGGTTCCGGCCAACGGTAGCGTGTTCAGCACCGCGTTCACCGTGTCGATCGAGGCAGCCACCGGGGTCACCACCGGCATTTCTGCCGCTGACCGGGCACGCACCGTGGCAGCGGCCATGGCCCCCAACGCCCGCCCCGAAGACCTGGTGCAACCTGGCCACATCTTCCCCCTGCGCGCCCGCGAAGGCGGCGTGCTGACCCGTGCCGGCCACACCGAAGCAGGCTGCGACCTGGCACGCCTGGCCGGCTTCAGCCCGGCCTCGGTCATCGTTGAAGTGCTGAACGACGACGGCACCATGGCTCGACGCCCCGACCTGGAAGTGTTTGCCGCCCGGCATGGCATCAAGATTGGCACCATCGCCGACCTGATCCACTACCGCCTGAGCACCGAGCAGACCATCAAGCGCATCGGCGAGCGCGAGCTGCCGACGGTGCATGGCACCTTCCGCCTGGTCACCTATGAAGACCGCATCGAAGGTGGTGTGCACATGGCCATGGTCATGGGCGACATTCGCCGCGAACAGCCGCCCCTGGTGCGGGTGCATGTGATCGACCCGCTGCGCGACCTCGTGGGTGCCGAATACGCCGGCCCCGCCAACTGGACGCTGTGGGCGGCGCTGCAGAAGGTGGCCGATGAAGGTACTGGCGTGGTGGTGATCCTGGCCAACCACGAATCCTCCCAGGCCCTGCTTGAGCGCGTGCCACAACTGACCCACCCTGTGCGGCCCTATCAACGTGGCCAGTCCAAGGTGTATTCCGAAGTGGGCACCGGGGCGCAGATCCTCCAGGACCTTGGCGTGGGCAAGCTGCGTCACCTGGGGCCACCGCTGAAATACGCGGGGCTGGCGGGCTATGAGCTGGAGGTGGTGCAGAGCATCCCCTTCGAACCCGGGATTGCAAGCTAAAAGCAACATCAGCAACTGATTTATCGAGG
>NZ_JAOCDI010000086.1:0-7466 GCF_029840855.1 Pseudomonas sp. GD03862 | reverse complement strand
GACGTTCAGCGGCAAGGCACCGAACACACTGCCAGCGGAAACCCGCTGCAGGCCGTTGACGCGAATGTCGGCGATCCTGAACGGTGAGGCCTGGGCCAACGTGGCTTTCAGCAGCAGGATGGAGAGCAACAGGCGCGGGTAGTTCATCGGGGTTTCCAGACAAGCGGATTCGGAGGGCAGCAAGTGCGGGCGACCCGCAAGCAGCGGGCGATGAGGATACGGGCGGGCTGTGTACGGCGCGGTTAGCCGAGGGTAAAGATGTGTAAAGTCAGACCGGGCGGCAGTGACAGTGCCGGCTTGCAGGGCGATCATTGCAACCCCTGCAATTGCGATATCTGGCCCTGATGATCCCTGTGCTGCTGGTCGACGACGACCGCGAACTGACTGAAATGCTCTCTTTGTACCTGGCGCGCGAAGGCTTCCAGGCAACGGCCGCGGACACGGGGGAGGAAGGCGAGACCCTGGCGTTGTCCGGCCATTTCCAGGTGGTGGTGCTGGACGTGATGCTGCCAGGCATCTCTGGTATCGAGGTGCTGCGCCGCGTGCGTGCACGTAGCCAGGTGCCGGTGCTGCTGCTGACAGCACGCGGTGACAACATCGACCGCATTGCCGGCCTGGAGCTGGGGGCCGATGACTATGTGCCCAAGCCCAGCTCTCCCGGTGAGCTGGTGGCACGCCTGCGGGCAATACTGCGTCGCGTGCGGCCACACCTGATGGGTGAAGCCAGCGCGCCCGAGGTACCTGAACAGGTACGCAGTGGCGCATTGAAAATGTGGCCGGGGCGGCGCGAGGCGCGCTGGGGCGCAGCCACGCTGGAATTGACCGGCTCCGAGTTCAGCCTGCTCGAAGCCCTGGCGCGCCAGGCCGGTCAGCTGGTCAGCAAGCAGGACCTGTCGCTCAATGCCCTGGGCCGGCCGCTGACCCGTTATGACCGACGCATCGACGTGCACGTCAGCAGCATCCGGCA
Source organism: Pseudomonas sp. GD03862 (assembly GCF_029840855.1). NCBI lineage: Bacteria > Pseudomonadati > Pseudomonadota > Gammaproteobacteria > Pseudomonadales > Pseudomonadaceae > Pseudomonas > Pseudomonas sp. GD03862. Next base: position 6,499 of record NZ_JAOCDI010000086.1, on the reverse strand, counting down.
AAAACTTGGCCCGCGTGCCGATGGCAGCAGCTGGATACAGAGCGTGCGCGGCATGGGCTACATGCTGATCGTCGAATGATGCGCCGGCGTCTGTTCTGGAAGCTGTTCCTGGCCTTCTGGCTTGCCAACACCCTGACCTTCCTGGTGGGGGCGGGGGCCTTCATGCTCAATGAGCTGCGCGGCGATACACCCGGGCTCCGTTCGCTGCTGGCCACCGAGCTGCAAATGCTCGAACGGCATGGCGAGCGGGCCGGCCGCCAGCTGCTGGACGTGTCGCCACAGCCGCAGGATGTGCAAGTAGGCCTTTACGACGATCAAGACCGCTTGCTGGCTGGCCAAACGGTGCACGTGGCGCGTTTCGAGCAGGCACTGCTCGACCGTGACGGCCGCCCGCTGGTGCTGCGCGCTTCGGTGGCCACCCGTGTCGGTATGGCACCGCGCCCACGCAACCTTGGCCCGTTTGTGACAGGGGCGGCGATGAGCGCGCTGTTCGCGCTGTTGTGCAGCTTTTACCTGACCCGGCCGCTGACCTGGCTGCGCGAGGCCATGGGCCAGGTTGCCCAAGGCCGTTTCGATGTGCGGGTCAGGCCGCGGCTGGGCAAGCGCCGTGACGAAATCGTCGACCTGGCCGAGGACTGTGACCGCATGGCCGGCCAGCTCAAGGCCCTGGTGCAGGCCCAGCAGAACCTGCTGCATGATATTTCCCATGAGCTGCGCTCACCGCTTACCCGCATGCATGCCGCCATCGGCCTGATGCGCCAGCAACCCGACCGGCCCGACATGCTGGAGCGGGTCGAGCGCGAGTCGCGGCGCATGGACGACCTGATCGAGCAACTGCTGACCCTGGCCCGTGCCCAGTCCCGTCAAGGCAACAGTGACTTCGCCAGCGTGGATGTGGTCGAACTGCTGGCGCAGATCGTCGAGGATGCCCGTTTCGAGGCAGGCATGAAGCAGTGCCAGGTGTCCTTGCTGGCTCAGGGCGCGTTTCTCATGCATGGCCATGAAGAACTCCTGTACCGGGCCTTCGAGAACGTCATCCGCAATGCCGTGCGCTACACGAAGCCCGGCACGGCGGTATTGGTGGAGGCCGCACCGGCACCAGGTGGGCAATGGTTGCAGGTGTGCGTCAGCGACCATGGCCCGGGCGTCGACCCGGCGCGCCTGCAGCGCATCTTCGAACCGTTCGACCGTGGCACCGACAGCAGCGATGGCTTCGGCCTGGGGCTGGCGATCGCCCAGCGTGCCATCGCCTTGCACGGTGGCAGCATTACCGCGCTGGCCGCCGCCACAGGGGGCTTGCGGGTGCGCATTGAACTGCCGCAAGCCATTACTACTTGAAGCCGGTGACCGCGTGGGGAACGTAAGGGGCCTGCAAGCGCGCTACCTCGTCCTCGCTCAGCTGCAGTGACAGTGCGCCCAGGGCATCGTCCAGGTGGGCGGGCTTCGAGGCGCCGACGATAGGGGCGCTAACGCCGGCCCTACCCAGCACCCAGGCCAGCGCAACCTGGGCCATCGGCACCCCCCGTTCGCTGGCGATCTGCTCGACCACATCGATTACCCGGCCGTCCTCCACCTCGGTCTTTTCATAGAACGACTGCCCGGACACATCGGTGCGCGTGCGTTGGGTTTGCTGCCCATGCGGTCGTGTCAGGCGGCCGCGCGCCATCGGGCTCCAGGGCATCAGGCCGACGTCTTGATCCAGGCACAGCGGGATCATCTCTCGCTCTTCTTCGCGGTAGATCAGGTTGAGGTAGTTCTGCATCGACACGAAGCGGCTCCAGCCATGGTTGGCGGCTACCTGCTGCGCCTTGGCGAACTGCCAGGCATACATCGACGATGCACCGATGTAGCGCGCCTTGCCGGCCTTGACCACATCATGCAGAGCTTCCATGGTTTCCTCGATGGGGGTGTGGTAGTCCCAGCGGTGGATCTGGTAAAGGTCGACGTAGTCTGTGCCCAGGCGGCTGAGGCTGGCGTCGATGTTGGCCATGATCGCCTTGCGTGACAAGCCTTGCTCATTGGGCCGGCTGGCGCCTTCCCACATGTTGGCAGGGAAGAACACCTTGGTGGCGATCACGGTTTCTTCGCGGCGGGTAAACTCCCTCAGGAGTTTGCCGAGGATGATTTCCGAGGTGCCGGCGGAATAGCTGTTGGCAGTGTCGAAGAAGTTGATGCCTTGCTCGACGGCATGGCGAATGATCGGCCGGCTGGCGTCTTCGCCCAAGGTCCAGGGATGAGTGCCGGCGTCGGGTTCACCGAAGGTCATGCAGCCCAGGCACAGCCTTGAAATGTCCAGCCCAGTGCTACCCAGCTTTACGTACTGCATCGTCGTCTCCTTCAAGGGCGTGAGTGATGGAGTTAGCCTAACGCTGGCAGGGTTGGGCGAAAATTCCGTATTGATGCATGCGCCATCTGCAAGAATTCACAAGCGCAGCAGCGGCCGCACCTGTTGCTGAAGGAAGTCGGTAACCGCCTTGATCCGCGGTGTGGCGCGCACGTCTTCATGCACGGCCAGCCAGATTTCGATGCTCATTGTCTGTTGGGCGCTGCCTGCTTCTTTCAGACCGTGTTCCTGTGCCATGAACGCGGGCAGGCAGGCGATGCCGATGCCGCCGGCACAGGCTTGGGCCTGGATGCGCAGGTCATTGCTGTGCAATGCGAACGGCTGCTGGCCGGCCTGGAGGTTGAGCCATTGCTGTTGTGGGGAACGGGCTTGAGACTCGTCGTAGCCGATGTAGCGCCTGACCGTTGCGCTGGCCAGGTAACCGGGCGAGGCATACAGCCGGTAATCCAGGTGCCCCAGCAGGCTGACCACCAGAGTTGGCTCTGTCGGCCTGGCCAGGGCGATGCTGATGTCAGCTTCGCGGCGGACCAAGGATGCCTTGGATTTGCTGCCTACCAGCTTCAGGCGCAGCTGTGGGTAGCGCTGGTACAGCTCGCCCAGGCGCCGGGCGACGATGCTGCCCAGCAGCGCCGGTGGTGCCGAGAGCACCACTTCACCTTCCACTGTCTGTTGGCCGGCGCTGGCGAAATGCTCCAGGGCAAAAGAGGACATGGCCATCTGCTCGGCGAGTTCCGCAACACGTTGGCCTTCGTGGGTGAGGGCATAAGCGCGGGGGCGTCGGTCGACCAGCTTGAGCTGGAGCGAAGCCTCGAGCGAGGCGATGCGCCGGGCCACGGTGGCGTGGTCGACACCCAGGGTCTTGGCAGCGGCCGACAGCGAGCCGGCCGAACTGAAGGCGGAGAAATGGCGCAGGTCTTCCCAATCGAACATGAATGACTCGGCAGTGGCGGGTGCATGAAGGGGTAGGGTAACCCTTTATGACCATGCCGGCTTCAATGCCCGCCTTTCATCCGCCGTGCCACCAGGTAAATGCCCAAACCAACCAGCGCAGTCGCGGCGCCGATGTACCCGGTGCTGGTCCAGCCCATGCCGGCAGTGATCGCCATGCCTCCCAGCCACGGCCCCAGGGCATTGGCCAGGTTGAACGCCGCATGGTTGGACGCCGCTGCCAGGCTAGGCGCCTCATGGGCAATGTCCATGAGGCGGATCTGTAGCGGTGCCGCCAAGGCGATCATGGTGCCCACCAAGCCGATGCCCAGCAGCAGGCTCCACAGCGCCTGGGCGGCGAAGGTAAAGAACAGCAGCACGGCGACCGACCACATCAGTACCAAGCCCACGGCGCGGAACTGCAGGCGGTCGAACAGCTTGCCGCCAGCGATGTTGCCGACGATACCGCCCACGCCGAACGCCGCCAGACCGAACGGAATCCACTGTGGCGACACCTGGGTCACTTGCAGCATGGTCGGTGCCAGGTAGCTGAACACGCAGAACATGCCGGCAAAACCGATCGAAGCGATGGCCAGCGCCATCCATACCTGTGGGAGGGCAAAGGCCTGGAGCTCCTTGCGCGGGTCGCTGCGTGTTTCGTCGTGGCGCTGGGGCACGAAACGCCAGACCAGGGCGATGGTGCACAGGGCGATCGCGCCGACCAGCACGAATGCCGAACGCCAGCCGAAGTACTGGCCCAGGAAGGTGGCAACCGGGTTGCCGAGCAACATGGCCAAGGTCAGGCCCATCATCACCCGGGCAACGGCCCCCGCGCGCTGATCCTTGGCGACCATGCTCGAGGCCACCACTGCGGCAATGCCGAAGTAGGCGCCGTGAGGCAAGCCGCTGATGAAACGAAATGCGACCAGGCCACCGAACGAGGGGGCAAAGGCAGTGGCCAGGTTGCCCACGGCATACAGCAGCATCAACAGCAGCAGCATGTGCTTGCGCAGCAGTTTGGCACCGAGAATGGCCAGTGTCGGGGCGCCAACCATTACCCCCAGCGCATACGCGCTGATGGCATGGCCCACCTGCGGTTCGCTCAACTGCAAATTACTGGCAATGTCGGGCATCAGGCCCATGATGGCGAATTCGCCGGTGCCGATGGCAAAGCTGCCCAGTGCCATGGCGGCTTCCATCTTGGCGACGGTGTTTTTACTGGGTAGCGGGGGGCGTTCCTGGACTGACATCTGTATCCCTATTGAAACATGCTGAAACGTTCAAGTCGGGATAATAGTCAATCGATGGCTGCAACGTCGAGGATGCTGCCCCGGCTTCCGCGACGTTGCAGCCCGTGTCCTGCTCAGTTCGGGCGCGCTTGCTACGCCCCTGGCTGAAGTGACGGGATCCTGTGGCAGCGGGTACGCCTGCTCTTTTAGACTGCGGGCGTTGACGCGCCAATGCTCGGCAAACGGTGAGTACACGCGCCACACATTCGGTTCACAAGGACAACTGCAATGTCAGATACCCCGCGCAACCCGCTGCTTATCGATGGGGCCGTCGGCCAGATCGAGCTGTTGATCGACTACCCCGACGGGCCACCCAAAGGGCTGGTGCTGGTCAGCCATCCGCAACCGCTGCTGGGCGGTAGCCCACGGCATATCGTGCCGCTGACCCTGGCACGGCAGCTGCGTGCAGCCGGCTGGCAAGTGGTACGGCCGAGCTTTCGTGGGGTGGGGCAGACGCAAGGCGCGCACGACCAGGGCATCGGTGAAGCCGAGGATTGCATCGCGGTCATCCGTCACCTCAACCAGCAACAGCCCGAGCTGCCGGTAGGCCTGGTCGGGTTTTCCTTTGGGGCCTACGTGTTCGCCCGGGTTGCTTGTGCGCTGGAAGGGCAGTTGCAGGCAGTCGCATTGATGGGGCTGCCGGTGGGGGATGTACCGGGAGGGCGCTATTACGAGCCATTGCCGCTGCCTGGGGATTGCCTGTTACTGCATGGTGAACAGGATGAAATGGCACCGCTGGCCAACCTGCTGCAATGGGCTGGCCCTGAACAACGGGCAGTGTCGGTATACGCCGGTGCCAATCACTTTTTCAAAGGCTGCCTGGGCCGTGCCGCGGAGCAGGTGATTGCTCATCTCGCCCAGAAGACTGGCCCTCACCGCTCCAGGTAATGCGTCTGTGTAGCAAAGTCGATGAACCGCTTGCTGGCCAGCGACAGGTATTCCCCCGAGCGCCAGCACAAGCGGAAGCTCATCTGCTGTGCTGGCCGGAACGGCACGCCGACGATGCCAGGCGTGCGTTGCTGCACCGAGCGCAGCAGGGTCGCCACCCCCATGTTGTCCAGCGCGGCCTGCACCACCAGCGAGACGAAGTTGCTCTGTAGCGCCACCTGGTATGTGATGCCATGTTCGGCGAAGAACGCATCCAGAAGATGGCGTTGAACGAAGGTGCGATCGAACACCACCATGTCGGTATTGCGCAGGTCTTCGGCGGTGAGGTAGGCCTTGCCGGCATAGGGGTGATCCGGGTGCATGCACGCCAGCATCTCGTCGCTGCCCAGCAGGATCGACTCCTTGTCGGGCGGTACACGCCGGGACTCCAGCAGCGCCAGGTCGATTTCGCGTTGCTCCAGGCGATGGCCAATGTCTTCGGCACTGCCTTCGAACACGGTCATGGCAATGCCCGGGTACGACTTGCGGAAGGCGTTCATCAACCCGGGGACGTAGTGCAGGCCGAACATCGGCGGGATACCCAGGCGCACCTCACCGCGCTTGAGGTCGGCCATGTCGCGCAGCTCTTGCCGGGCAACGTCCATTTCGCGCAGGGCAGAGGCAATGCGCGGCAAGAACTGCTCGCCTTCTGCCGTGAGGATCACTTTGCGCGTGGTGCGGTTGAACAGGGTTACCCCCAGTTCTTCTTCCAGCCGGGTAACGGCCATGCTCAGCGCGGGCTGGGCGATGTGCAGGTGCTGCGCGGCCTTGGTGAAGCTGCCTTGCCGGACGATTTCGACACAGCAGCGCAATGCCTTGAGGTTCATTGAGGGGTGCTACCTTTCATGCGGGATGCATTCATAACGAACTGTGATGCTAAGCATCATAACAATATATTTATTATTATTAACCAGAGGGCCTACGATGCGCGCCACTGAGACATCCTGCAACATCTCAGTCACGCAGCTTAATAAATCTGCAATCCCACAAAGATTTTGAGGTAGTACCCCAA
>NZ_JAOCDI010000085.1:0-7523 GCF_029840855.1 Pseudomonas sp. GD03862 | reverse complement strand
ATTTCCACCTGCCGTTCACTGTTGCCGCCGCTACCGTATTCGCGGGTAAACCCGCTCCTACACACACAGATCGGTGGTAGACACATGTCGGGGGCTGGACACATTCCGTGGTGCGCGGTGGGCTGCGACGCTGCCCCAACAGGTGCAAGGAAATACCTCACCCCGCCACCCGCACCACCCCCAGATCAATCCCCAGATGCACCAGCTCGGCATGCGAGCTGACCTGCAACTTGCTCTTGAGCAAGGTCAGGTGGTTGGACACGGTCTTGGCACTGATACACAACTGCTCGGCAATCACCCGCGCCGGGGTACCCTTGGCCAGCATCGTGAATATCTCCAGTTCGCGCTGGGTCATGCGCTGCAACCGCGGGTCACTGGTGCTTTGCTGTGACAGGCAAGCCAGCTGGGTGGCCAGGTGCTGCTCGATGTAGGCATGCCCGGCCAACACCCGCTGCACCGCCTCGATCAGCACCTCGGGCGCCGAGTTCTTGGTCAGGTAGCCCGAAGCCCCCGCATCCAGCGCCTGGCGCACCAGCGGCAGTTCATCGTGCATGCTGAAAAACAGCACCCGCAACTGCGGCAGGCGCTGGCGCAGGCGGCGGGTGGTTTCCAGGCCACTGATACCGGGCAGGCCAAAGTCCATGATCACTAGGTTGGGCACCTGCTCCTGTACCCTGGCCAGCGCCTCTTCACCACTGGCGGCCTCACGCACCTGCACCAATGGCAGCACCGCCCGCAGCAAGCTGGCGTAGCCCTGGCGGACCACGGCGTGGTCATCGACCAACACGATATTCATCACACCTCCTCGGGAATGTTAAGGGCCAGCGCCCAGCCGCCCCCCGGGCGACTGAAAATGCGTAACTCCCCCCCAAGGCTGCGGGCGCGCTCGGCCATCGAGTGCAGGCCTACCCCTGGGCGCTGGGGCTGATGGGCGCCGCAGCCATTGTCGCGAATGAACAGACGCAAGCCCTTGGGACTGCGCTGCAGGCGCACCCGCACCTGGCTGGCACCGGCATGCCGGGCGACGTTGGTCAACGCCTCCTGCAGCAAGCGGTACAAATGCGTTCTGCTCGGCCCAGTCAGCGTCGGCAAGTGCTCGCCAACCCGCAACCGGCATTCGATGCCCTGGCTGGCCTGCCACTGGCTCACCAACAGCCCGAAGGCCTCGGCCAGCGGCATGTAGTGCAGCGCCACCGGATACAGGTTGTGCACCAGCGCGCGAAAACCTTGCTGCAGGCGCTCGCAATTGAATTCAAGGGCCTGCGCCGTCTGCGTCACCACTTCAGGCTGTTCGGCCACCATACGCAGCAGGCATAGCTGGGCACGCATGCCTGCCAGGTATTGCCCCAGATCATCGTGCAGGGTCTGCGCAAGCTGGGTACGCTCCTGCTCCTGCACTGCCAGCAGGGCCTGGGTCAGCTGGGTATTGTCGGCCTGGGCCTGCTCCAGGGCTGCGGCCATGCGGTTGAAATGTTTGGCCAGCTGGCGCGCTTCCGGCAGGCCGGCTTCGCGCAGGCGTGCCGTCAATTGCCCGCCTGAGACCTGGTGCAAGGCGCCCAGCAGCTCATCCAGCAGGCCCATGGCCCGCCGTACCGCCCAGCGGATGGTCAACAGGCTAAGCAACAACGCCAGGCCACAAACGCCAAGCAGTTGTTGCAGGGAGTCCCAGACTTCATCGATTTCATCCCGCGCATCCACGGCAATCAACACGCGGCGGCCATCACTCAAGTCCAGCAGCCGGCTGCTGTGGTAGCGCTCGCCGAACAACTGGCGGCCAAGCCAGGCATCCATACCGGCCTCTTGCGGCAGCCTTGGCACTTCACCCGCTGCCAGCCAGTGCACCCGCACATGACGCAGGCTCTTGGTCAAGCCGGGCTGCAGGTTTGCCGGGTCGCGTTCGGCGGTGTCGCCCAGGTATGCCACCACGGCTTCGGCTGACTGCAACTCACGCTCGACGTCGGCCACCGCCTGGTGCAACAGCACCCCGGCACAAGCCAGCGCGACCAAGGCGAAGCATAACGTGACCCAGAGGTTGACTCGCCACAGGGCCGACAAGTTGACAAGGCGCACAAGCGGTTCTCCTCAGGCCGTTGTGGACCATCGTAAAACTGCGGCCTGCGCACTGAATTACTACCTTGGTACCGGCCGAGCGCTACTTTCTGCATATTTCCCCCTCCCGGCGGGCTTCCTATGCTGGCGCCATCTGCCCTGGAGTGTGTTATGCGCCAGCCTGCCCACCTTGCCTTGACCTGCCTGCTGGCCTTGGCCGCAACACTGGCTACGCCCCTGGCGCCCGCCGCTCAGGGACAGGCCGCAGCCCCGCTGCACATACGCATCGGCTACCTGGGTTATCGCCCCGCCGCTGGCCCGCTGCTGTCCAACGTCATCCCCGAACCCGGCGATGCCGGGCTCCAAGGTGCCGAACTGGCCATTGTCGACAGCAACAGCACCGGGCGCTTCCTGAAGCAGCAATTTCAGCTGACCAGCGCCAATGTCGACAGCCCCGAGGCCCTGCTGCAAGCCGCCAGGGCCCAGCATGAACAAGGCCTGCGCCTGTTCGTGGTGAATGCCCCGGCCGCCAGCCTGCGCGCGCTGTCTACCGCCCTGCCCGACAGCCTGCTGTTCAACGCCGGCAGCCCCGACGACAGCCTGCGCAGCAGCCAGTGCCTGGGCAATGTCCTGCACAGCCTGCCGAGCCGGGCCATGCTGGCCGATGCCTTGGCGCAGTTCCTGGTACTGCGCAAATGGCAACGGGCATTGCTGGTGGTCGGCCAGACCCCGGACGACCAGGCATACGCCGCTGCCCTACGGCGGTCGGTGAAGCGTTTTGGCGTGCAACTGGTCGCGAAAAAAACCTGGACCTTCGACAACGACCAGCGCCGCAGCGCCCAGGCCGACATGCCGCTGTTCACCCAGACTGCCGAATACGACGTGGTACTGGTGGCAGACGAGCGCGGTGACTTCGGCGAGTACCTGCCCTACCAGACGTGGTATCCACGCCCGGTGGCCGGTACCCAGGGCCTGACCCCCACGGGCTGGCACAAGACGGTGGAAACCTTCGGGGCGGCGCAGTTGCAAAAACGCTTCGAGGCCCAGGCCGGGCGCTGGATGAATGACCGTGACTTCGCCGCCTGGATGGCTGTACGCAGTGTCGCCAGTGCGGCCAGCAAGCTGCGCCTGGCCGAACCTCGCGCGGTTCAGCAACTGCTGCTCAGCGAGCAGTTGCCGCTGGACGGCTTCAAGGGGCGCAAGCTCAGTTACCGCCCGTGGAACGGCGAACTGCGCCAGCCGATCCCGTTGGTTCAGCCCCGCGCCCTGGTCAGCACCTCGCCGCAGGAGGGCTTCCTGCATCCCTTCAACGAAATGGACAGCCTGGGCTATGACAAGCCCGAAGTGACGTGTAGCTACCCCTGACCCGACAACCACAACAATAAGGAATCCGCCATGCGCCGCCCCCTCTTCCACCGGGCCCTGCTTTACCCCAGCCTGCTGTCGGGCGCCCTGGCGCTGGCCAGCAGTCACGCCATGGCTGCCACCGCCTGGGTCTCCAACGAGAAGGACAACAGCCTCAGCCTGATCGACCTGCAAACGCTGGAAGTCACCGAAACCCTGCCGGTGGGCCAGCGCCCGCGTGGCTTGCTGCTGTCACACGACAGCAAGCTGCTGTACATCTGCGCCAGCGACTCGGACCGGGTGCAGGTGATGGACGTGGCCACCCGCAAGATCATCAAGGAGCTGCCTTCCGGCAAGGACCCCGAGCAGTTCGCCCTGCACCCCAACGACCGCTGGCTGTATGTATCAAACGAGGACGATGCGCTGGTGACGGTGATCGACACCGTCACCGACAAGGTGCTCGGGCAGATCGAAGTCGGCATCGAACCCGAAGGCATGGCGGTCAGCCCCGACGGCAAGTGGGCGGTCAACACCAGCGAAACCACCAACATGCTGCACTGGATCGACACCAGCACCCAGACCCTGGCCGACAGCACGCTGGTCGACCAGCGCCCGCGCTTCGTCGAGTTCAGCAAAGACGGTTCGCGCCTGTGGGCCTCGGCAGAAATCGGCGGCACGGTGACCATACTCGACGTGGCCACGCGCCAGGTGCTGAAAACCCTGAACTTCCAGATCAAGGGCGTGCACCCGGACAAAGTCCAGCCAGTGGGCATCAAGCTCAGCGCCGATGGCAAGTACGCCTTCGTCGCCTTGGGCCCGGCCAATCACGTGGCGGTGATCGATGCCAAGACCTTTGATGTGCTCGACTACCTGCTGGTCGGGCGGCGGGTCTGGCAGCTGGCATTCACCCCGGATCAGCGCCAGTTGCTGGCCACCAACGGTGTCAGCGGTGACGTTTCGGTCATCGATGCGAAGCAGCTCAAAGTGCTCAAGTCGGTGAAGGTCGGGCGCTACCCCTGGGGCGTGGTGGTGACACCATGAACGCCCTCGACGTCAGTGACGTGAGCTTTGCCTATGGCCAGCGCGAGGCACTCCGGCAGGTCGGTTTCAGCCTGGCACCCGGGCGCTTCGCCGCATTGCTGGGCCCCAATGGTGCCGGCAAGTCGACCTTGATCGCCCTGCTCACACGCTTGTACGACCTGCAGCATGGCGACATCCGCGTGTGCGGCTGCTCGCTACGCAACGCTGCACGCCCGGCCTTGCGCCAGCTGGGTGTGGTGTTTCAGCAAAGCACCCTGGACCTGGACCTGAGCGTTGAGCAGAACCTGCGCTACCACGCCGCCTTACATGGCCTGTCGCGGCGTCAGAGCCACCTGCGGGTCGAGGCCGAACTTGCCCGCCAAGGCCTTGGCGAACGCCGGCGCGATCGTGTGCGTGAGCTGAACATCGGCCATCGGCGGCGGGTGGAAATTGCCCGCGCGCTGCTGCATGAACCGCGCCTGCTGCTGCTGGACGAAGCCAGCGTCGGCCTTGATCCGGCCAGCCGCCTGGCGCTTAACCAGCACCTGCGCCGGTTGTGCCGCGAGCAGCAGCTCAGTGTGTTGTGGGCCACTCACCTGCTGGACGAAGTGCAGCCCAGCGATGACCTGTTGATTCTGCATCAGGGGCGCCTGGTGGCCAGTGGCACCGCCGATGCGCTGAGCCTTGAGCACGGCGGTGACCTCGATCACGCCTTTGCCCGCCTGACCAACGCCCCCTCAGGAGCCAACGCCCGATGAACGCTTACTGGCAATGTTTCAACGGCATCATGCTGCGCGAATGGCTGCGCTTCGTGCTGCAGCGTACACGCCTGCTCAGCGCGCTGGTGCGCCCGCTGCTGTGGTTGCTGGTATTCGCTGCCGGCTTTCGCGCAGCGCTGGGCATTGCCATCATCGAACCCTACGACACCTACATCCCCTACGAGGTGTACATCATCCCCGGCCTGGCCTGCATGATTCTGCTGTTCAACGGCATGCAGGGCTCATTGTCGATGGTCTACGACCGCGAGATGGGCAGTATGCGTGTGTTGCTGACCAGCCCGCTGCCACGCCCGTTCCTGCTGGGCAGCAAACTGCTGGCAACTTCATTGATTTCCCTGCTGCAAGTCTATGCCTTCCTCGCCATCGCCTGGTTATACGGGGTACAACCACCGGCAGCGGGCTTGCTGATGGCGCTGCCGGCATTGCTACTGGTGGCCTTCATGCTCAGCGCCTTGGGCTTGTTGCTGTCGAACGCAATCCGCCAGCTGGAGAACTTTGCCGGGGTGATGAACTTCGTGATCTTCCCGCTGTTCTTCCTGTCGTCGGCGCTGTACCCGTTGTGGAAAATGCGCGAGGCCAGCCAGTGGTTGTACTGGCTGTGTGCTGTGAACCCGTTCACCCATGCCGTAGAGCTGGTGCGGTTTGCACTTTATGAGCGGTTGAACCTGCTGGCGCTGGCGGTGTGCCTGGGCTTGACCGCATTGTTCACCCTGCTGGCGATCCTCACCTTCAACCCCCAGCATGCAGCGCTGCGCAAGCCGCGCTGAAAACCTGGCGTGTAACGCGTGTGGGAGCGGCCTTGTGTCGCGATTGGGCTGCGCAGCAGCCCCGGCCATGTGTGCGGTGCAGCTGAAACCGGGGGCCGCTTTGCGGCCCTTTCGCGACGCAAGGCCGCTCCCACACGGATCGCGCCAGCTTTCAGAAATTGAGCAAGACAGTTGCCCCCACACCTTGGGCGTCTCCATGCCTTCAGGCGCCCGGCCATCTACTACTTTAGTACTGCATTTACTGTCTATCGTCGCATTCACAAAGCACCGCCACTGGCATGTAATGAGTCCATAACAAAAAGGAAAAACCGCCATGCCACGTGCCCTGCCCCGGCTGCCACACCCTTTGCTGGCGGTACTTTCGCTGAGCCTGACGCTAGGTATCGCCCAGGCTGACACGGCGCCGCTGTTCTCCGCCGACGGCTATCGCACCACGCACTATCGCAGCCCGACCCCGCAACAGGTCGAAGGCGGCCAGGTCGTCGACACCGCCACATTGCAAGGCCTGCTGGGCCAGACGCCCCGGCCGGTGCTGATCGACGTCTATCGCCGTCAATGGCTGCAAGGTCGCTTCATCGAAGACGAACCGCACAGCAACCTCCCCGGCAGCCTGTGGCTGGCCAACACCGGCGACGGCGAACTGAACCCGGCCTGGCAGGACTACTTCGTGCGCAACCTGCAAAAAGCCACGGCCGGGCACCCGGACCAACCTTTGGTCTTTTACTGCCGCTCCGATTGCTGGTTAAGCTGGAACGCGGTAAAACGCGCGAAAGCCTTGGGCTATAACAACCTGTATTGGTACCGCGACGGCCTGGATGCCTGGCAGCAAGCCAACCTGCCATTGCAGCCGGCACAACCGGTGCCGTTCCCCTGAAATGCCTGCGTATGCGTGCCCCGCTCCATCCAATAAAAACAAGGTGAAAAGGCCATGTACAAAATTCTGATTGCCGACGATCACCCCCTGTTTCGCGAAGCCATCCACAATGTCATCAGCGATGGTTTCCAGGGCAGCGAGGTCATGGAGACCGCCGACCTTGAAAGCGCCCTGGCCCTGACCCAGGCGCATGACGACCTCGACCTGATCCTGCTCGACCTGAACATGCCCGGCATGCACGGCCTCAACGGCCTGATCACCCTGCGCAACGAGGCGCCGACCACGCCGGTGGTCATCGTTTCGGCCGAGCAGGAAAAGCAGATCGTGCTGCAGGCCATTACCTACGGTGCCGTGGGCTTCATCACCAAGTCGTCGCCACGCTCACAGATGATCGAAGCGATCGAGCAGATCCTCAATGGCAACGTCTACCTGCCGCCAGACATCATCCGCGCGCAAAAAAGCAGTACCAGCCGGCGCCATAACGATGCCCCGAGCTTCCCGCCGGAAATGCTCCAGGCCCTGACCCGCAAGCAACTGCTGGTGCTCGAGCGCATGACCAAAGGCGAATCGAACAAACAGATCGCCTACACGCTGGACATCGCCGAAACCACAGTCAAGGCCCACGTTTCGGCGATCTTGCGCAAACTCAATGTGCACAACCGGGTACAAGCCATCCTCAGTGCTGGCGAT
>NZ_JAOCDI010000084.1:0-8378 GCF_029840855.1 Pseudomonas sp. GD03862 | reverse complement strand
CGGTGAACGGCGGGTGGAAATTGGCCAGCAGGCCTGGCCCATTCGCGGGTAAACCCGCGCCTACAGCGGCCTGTGCATGTCCAGTCAGGCCGTAGCGCTGACCATACCGCCTGCACTGCTGCCGCCCTCTTGCTGCAACAGTTCCAGCAACTGGGCCGTGGCCGCCATGATCTGCCCGTTGAGGGTGGCAATGCTCGCCTGCTTGGCACCTATCGCTGCCGCCTTGGCAGCCTCGTCCATCTTGCTGTTCTGCAATGCCGCCAACTGTTTCTGCTCTTCTGCCAGTTGCTTCTGCAGATCCTTGATCAACTGACGCAGCTCGCTCACAGCCCCCGATTCGCCACTGCCTTCAGCGTCGGTGGATTGCGCCTGGCTACCCCCCGACACCTTCATGCTGTCACTGCTGACGCTCAACGGCCCCACCGCCTCACCGGCCTGTTTCGCCTGTTCACGCTCGGTTGCTGCGTTCGCGCTCAGCGTCTGCGCTGAAACACCATTGATCATCAGGTTGCTTGCCGTGATGCCGCTCATGTCGATTCCCTGCCTGAAAGATTGGTCCTTGCCGTAACCAACACATCGGCCGCCTCACGCTGTTCTTTAGCCCGCTTAAATTCCCCCTCGGCTGGCTCGTTCCAACTCATGTACTTGCGCAGGAGCCGGAGCCCCGGCGGCGTCCATATTCGACCATTCAGGGAATCGCAGCCATGAGCCAGTCCTCACAGCAGGAAACCATCAAAGACATGATCGGCGTGGGCTTCGGCCCCTCCAACCTGGCCTTGGCCATCGCCCTGGAAGAACTCGCCGAATCCCGGGGCCATGCGCTCGACGCACTGTTCATCGACAAGCAGCAAGACTACCACTGGCACGGCGAGACCTTGGCTACCCAGAGCGAGTTGCAGATCTCGTTCCTCAAGGACCTGGTGTCGCTGCGCACCCCGACCAGCCCGTACAGTTTCGTCAACTACCTGCACCAGAAGCAGCGCCTGGCCGACTTCATCAACCTCGGCACCTTCTACCCCTGCCGCCTGGAGTACAACGACTACCTGCGCTGGGCCGCCGAGCATTTCACCTCCCAGGCGGTGTATGGGCAGGAAGTGTTGCGCATCGAACCGCACGTGCATGCAGGCCGGGTCCAACACCTGTGCGTGATCACGCGTGACAGACAAGGCCGCGAATACAGCCGCCCCACCCGCTCGGTGGTGGTGGGCAGCGGTGGCACACCGAAAATTCCGGAAAACTTCGGCGCCTTCAAGGACGACCCGCGAGTGTTCCACCACTCGCAGTACCTGAGCAGCCTGACCAAACTGCCGTGCACGGCTGGCAAGCCCATGCGCATTGCCGTGATCGGCTCAGGCCAGAGCGCCGCCGAGGCGTTCATCGACCTCAACGACAGCTATCCGTCAGTCAAGGTCGACATGATTCTGCGCGGCTCGGCCCTCAAGCCCGCCGACGACAGCCCCTTCGTCAATGAGATCTTCTCGCCCGACTATACCGATCTGGTCTACAACGAACCGGCCGACCAGCGCAGCAAACTGCTGGGCGAATACCACAACACCAACTACTCGGTAGTCGACCTCAACCTGATCGAGCGCATCTACGGCATCCTCTACCGGCAGAAGGTTGCCCATCAGCACCGCCACAACGTGCTGTGCCGGCGCCAGGTGGAAGCAGTGGTGGCCACCCGCGAAGGCCTGGAATTGACCCTGCGCGACCTCGCCACCGGCCAGCAGCAAACCCACCGCTACGATGCCGTTATCCTCGCCACCGGCTACGAGCGCCGCTCGCACCGTGAATTGCTGGCGCCGCTGGCCGATTACCTGGAGGACTTCAGCGTCGACCGCAACTACCGCGTACTGGCCAGCCCTGACTTGCAAGCCTCGGTGTACCTGCAGGGCTTCTGCGAAAGCAGCCACGGCCTGAGTGACACCCTGCTTTCGGTCCTGCCAACCCGCGCTGCGGAAATTGGCCGAGCGCTGTACCAGGATCTGGAGCAGCTGCACGAAAAACCCCAAGCAGCAGTGGCGCTGACCCGCGCCTGACCCCTCTGCAACCCGCCATCAAGGCCGGACTGATGCCTCGTGCGCAGTCCGGTTTTTGTGCTTTGAAACATTTAGTTTCATTTTAACCTGCAGGTTTTCAATTCTCATTCGTCCTTATCAGTACAGCACTCTTTGGTTGGCACACGCTCGACCACCAATAGCAGAAGACCGTCTGATGGCCAAATCACCGAAAAAATCCAAATCCAGGCTGTGGTTCCTGGTCCACAGCTGGCTCGCCTTGCCGATCTGGTTCTTTGTCCTGATCGTCTGTTTCACCGGCATGCTCGCCGTGGTCAGTCAGGAAATCGTCTGGCTCGCCGATCCGGCCGCACGCGCCAACAAGCCAGACGCGGACACCGAGCGCATGAGCTTTCAGCAGGTACTGGAGGCCTTGAACAAGGCCGAGCCGGACATGGTGGTGGAGCGCCTGAGCCAGCCGGATGGTTCGCACTTCGCGGTAAAAGCCAATGTCACCCTGCCTGACGGCACCAGCCCGACGCTGTATGTAAACCCCTACACCGGAACCATTCAGGGCAGGACCCCAGACTTCAACTTCGAAGCCTTCACCCGCGCCCTGCACGGCTGGTGGCTGGTGCCGTTCACCAACGGTTTCAGCTGGGGCTGGTACCTGGTATCGCTGCTCGGCCTGCCGATGCTGGCCTCGCTGGTCACCGGCCTGGTGGTTTACAAGAAGTTCTGGAAAGGCTTTTTCAAACCCGTGCGTACCGGCCATGGTTCGCGAATTTTCTGGGGTGACCTGCACCGTCTGTCCGGGGTGTGGTCAATCTGGTTCATTGCGGTCATTTCCATCACCGGCACCTGGTTCCTGATCCAGGCGATCCTGTTCGACAACCACATCACCATTTCCAGCCAACCCATCGTGCCGGTGATCGCCCGTGAGGAGGTGCCGCAAACACCAGATGGCAGCCCCGCCTCGCGCATCGACCTGGATGAGGCGGCACGCCTTGCCGGTCTGGCGATCCCAGGGCTGGAAGTGACCTCCATCTCGCTCCCCGCCACTGCCTACAGCCACGTCACGCTGTCTGGCCCGGGCTGGTACCCGTTGATGTTCCAGAGTGCTTCGGTGAATCCGTACACACGCAATGTCGACAGCCAGTTCGTGATCAGCGACCGTTCGGCGCTGGAGTTCGTCACCGAGTCCATGCGCCCGCTGCACACCGGCGACTTTGGCGGTTTGCCGATCAAGCTGGTGTGGTTCTTCTTCGGCCTGATCCTGACCCTGATGGTGCTCAGCGGCCTGCTGATCTGGACCAAACGCACCGCCCAGGCCACCGCCGCGGCCCTCAAGCGCAGCGAGCGCGCTCCACGTGCGGCACACAGTGAAACCACCGTGGAGATCCACTCATGAGCCAGGCCCTGCCCGCCAGCCCGCTGAAGCAGCTTTGGCTGAAGTGGCGTTTTCACCTGAACATCCTGCTGATCCTGATCCCGCTGGGCTTCATGCCCAAGTACTTCGCCGACGCCAGGCTGTTCCGCGGCGAGGCGGGCCTTGGCGCCAACGTGATCAGTGACATCCAGGTCGGCCCCTACAGCCTCGACCTTGCCGAACTGCGTGACGAGGCGCCACGCGCCGACGGCCCGGCCGGCTACTTCAAATCGTTCAATGCAGCGTTGTGCAAGGCCTGCATAAAGGACGTCAAGGCCGCCTACCTGCGCATCGGCAAGCCACGCAGCCTGCGCGCCGCCGGCACCATTTTCTTCGGTGCACCGTACAACATGGGCACCTCGTTGCCGATCCCGCCGCGCACCAAACCCGATGCGCACATCTGGATCACCCTGGAAGGCTGGGACGGCAGCATGCACCAGGCGTCGATCCCCCTGGCCAAGGCATCGCCAGCCACCGTTGCATGGCTCGAGAAACAAGGAGGCAACAAATGAAACACCTGATGCGCACCCTGACGCTGCCCTTCCTGATACTGGCTGCCAGCCCGGCGCTGGCGCACAACCCGATGTGCGAATGCGAGGAGCAGGCCAACGGCCAGGTCAAGTGCACCGGCGGTTTCTCGGACGGCAGCGGTGCCCCCGGGGTGACCCTGGACGTGATCGGTTATGACGAACAGGTGCTGGTCGGCGGCAAGCTTGGCGACGACTCGACGCTGACCTTCAAGCGCCCGGACGGCGAATTCTATGTGCTGTTCGATGCCGGCCCCGGGCACGTGGTTGAAGTGGACTACGCCGATATCGCCCAACCATGAGCCGCGCCCAAGTCATTCGCCCGGCCGGTACCGGGCACGAAACCCTGTACGTGCTGCTGGCAAGCCTGCTGATCGTGGTACTCGCCGCCAGCGTGGTGCTGCTGCGCGGTGAGCGCGAGGACGAACAGGCCATCGCCAGCTACCAGATCGACGCCCGCCGCGACCTCACCGCCGCCGAACAAGGCCTGTACACCGACCTGCGGGTAGCCTTCGACGAGATCCAGCTACTGCGCGAAGAAAACGCCGTCACGCCCAGCGTAAAGGCCCTGGCCGAAGAAGGCCTGCCGCCGTTCGTGGTCGATGCCGGCAGCCAGAGCCGTGGCGGCCACCAATGGTCATGGCTGGAACCCGGCGCCTACCTGGGTCGCAGCCAGGCCCCGGAAGTTGCCGGCAGCCTGCTGCTGATCCTGCCACCCGACAGCACAGGCCAAGCCGATGTCTGGCTGCGCCGCGACAGCGCCGCCGTGATCCCGGACGACCTCGGCAAGGCCGCCCTGATCGCCGCTGGCTGGCAGCAGGTGGTCAGCCACTACGACGCCGGTGTTACCCGCGAACACCGTCACTGAACCCAAGGACCCGCCCATGTTTCGCTCCGCCCTCGCCCTGCTCCTGACCCTTGCCCTGCCGGCACTGGCCCTGGCCGATAACAGCAAGCCGCTGCGAATCGGCATCACCCTGCACCCCTACTACAGCTACGTGAGCAATATTGTCGGCGACAAGGCCGAGGTGGTTCCCCTGATTCCGGCGGGCTTCAACCCGCATGCCTACGAGCCGCGGGCCGAGGACATCAAGCGCATCGGCACGCTGGACGTGGTGGTGCTCAACGGTGTTGGCCATGACGATTTCGCAGACCGCATGATCGCCACCAGCGAAAAACCCGACATCGCCACTATCGAAGCCAATCAGAACGTACCGCTGCTGGCGGCCACCGGTATTGCCGCGCGCGGTGCCGGCAAGGTGGTCAACCCGCACACCTTTCTGTCGATCAGCACCACCATCGCCCAGGTGAACAACATCGCCCGTGAACTGGGCAAGCTCGACCCGGACAACGCCAAGCTGTACACGCAAAACGCCCGTGCCTACGCCAAGCGCCTGCGCGCCCTGCGTGCCGAGGCCCTGGCCAAGGTCACCGAAGCCCCTGGCGCAACGTTCCGGGTCGCTACCATCCATGCAGCCTATGACTACCTGGTGCGCGACTTCGGCCTGGAGGTGACCGCTGTCGTCGAGCCGGCCCATGGCATCGAGCCCAGCCCGGCGCAGCTGAAAAAGACCATCGACCAGCTCAAGGCGCTGGACGTGCGGGTGATTTTCTCGGAAATGGACTTCCCGTCGGCCTATGTCGAAACCATTCAGCGTGAGTCCGGTGTGCGCCTGTACCCGTTGACGCATATCTCCTACGGCGAGTACACCAAGGACAAGTACGAGGTGGAAATGAAGCGCAACCTCGACACGGTGGTCCGCGCCATTCAGGAGAACCGCGCATGACCGCTGCCGCCAACCTGGTGACAGCCTGCGGGCCGCGCATCGAGTTCACTGGCATCGACCTGACTTTGGGGCGTACGCGCATCCTCGAACATGTCAGTTTCAGCGTGGCAGCAGGCAGCGTGCACGCCATCGTCGGCCCCAACGGCGGCGGCAAGAGCTCGTTGATCAAAACCCTGCTCGGGCAGATGCCACACCAAGGCCAGCTGACCTTGCATTGGCCTGGTGAGCGCGAAGTGATTGGCTACGTGCCGCAGGCACTGGAGTTCGACCGCGGCCTGCCCATGACCGTGGACGACTTCATGGCCGCCATGTGCCAGCGCCGCCCGGCCTTCCTCGGCCTGTCGCGGCGCGTGAAGCCGGACATTGATGCAGCCCTGGTAAAGGTTGGCATGCTCGACAAGCGCACGCGGCGCATGGGGGCACTGTCCGGCGGGGAGCGCCAGCGCGTGCTGCTGGCCCAGGGCCTGATCCCCGAGCCGCAGTTGCTGGTGCTGGACGAACCGATGTCGGCCCTCGATGAAGCCGGAATCCAGGTGTTCGAACAGTTATTGCAGGGCTGGCGCCAGGCCGGCACTACCGTTCTGTGGATCGAGCATGACCTGGAAGCCGTGTTGCGTCTGGCGGACCGGGTAACAGGCCTGAACCGCCAGGTTCTGTTCGATGCGCCGCCTGCCCAGGCCCTGACCCCGGAGCGCCTGCTCGGCCTGTTCTCCGTTCACCCGCGTAGCGAGAGCCTTGCCTGATGAGTTTTGAAATCTTTCGCCAAACGGTCCAGGACTGGGCCACTGCCGGCTATCTGCCCGAGGCGCTGGCCTACGGCTTCGTGGTCAACGCCCTGTTGGCCGGCCTGATGATCGGCCCGGTGTTGGGTGGCCTGGGCACCTTGGTGGTGGTCAAGCGCTTTGCGTTCTTCTCCGAAGCGGTGGGCCATGCGGCGCTGACCGGCGTGGCCATCGGTATCCTGCTGGGTGAGCCCTATACCGGCCCTTACGGCAGCCTGTTCGGCTACTGCCTGCTGTTCGGCATCCTGCTCAACTTCCTGCGCAACCGTACCGGGCTGTCGCCGGACACACTGATTGGCGTGTTCCTGTCGGTGTCGCTGGCGCTGGGCGCCAGCCTGCTGCTGATGCTGGCGGGCAAGATCAACGTGCACATCCTCGAAAACGTGCTGTTCGGCTCGGTGCTGACCGTTAGCGCCCAGGACCTGGTCGTGCTGGGCATCGTCGCAGTGCTGGTGCTGGCCTTGGCGCTGCCGCTGTACAACCGCATCATGCTGGCCAGTTTCAATCCGCAGCTGGCGGCTGTGCGCGGGGTGGCGGTGAAGACCCTGGACTATCTGTTCGTGGTACTGGTGACATTGGTGACCGTGGCTGCGGTGAAGGTGATCGGGGCCATCCTGGTCGGTGCACTGCTGGTCATCCCGGCCGCCGCCGCTCGCCTGGTCAGCCAGTCGCTCAAGGGCTTTTTCTTCCTGTCGGTGCTGATTGCCACCATCAGTACCCTGTTCGGCATCCTGCTACCGATCGTTTTCGACCTGCCAGTGCCGTCTGGGGCCGCGATCATCCTGGTTGCCGGCATCTGCTTTGCCCTGGCCGCCCTGGCCCGCGCGCTCGTTCCCCGCCTGCAAGGAAATCCGGCATGAACTTCAAACACCTGACCCTGGCGCTGGCACTGGCCGGCCTACCGTCCCTGTCTTTCGCCACGCAAGTGCTGACGACCCTGCCGGTCACCCACAGCCTGGCCAGCGCCTTGCTCGAAGGCACTGCGGTGCAGCTCCAGCGGGCCGCACCGGCCAACCTGCCTGCCAGCCGCCAGCCGTCGTATTTCAGTGGGCGTGGCGGCGCAGGCCTGCACAAGGCCGCCCAGCAGGCAGATGCGGTGATCGCCGTGCGTTCGATCTGGCGTGACGACCCGCTGTACCCGATGGCTCGGCGCAGCAATATCCGCATTGTCGAGATCGATGCCGCACGACCGGTGGATGGTGCCCTGCCGGGCATTGCGGTGAGCGGTGACGATGCCTATGACGCTTACCCCTGGCTCAACCCGACCAACCTCGGGCGCATGGCTGACGTGGTGGCCAATGACCTGGAGCGCCTGGCGCCGGACGACAAGGCAAAGATCCAGGGCAACCTGGCAGGGCTCAAGCGCCAATTGCTGGAGCTTTCGGCCAACAGCCAGACGCGGCTGGCCAAAGTCGACAACCTGACGGTGGTGAGCCTGTCGGAGCGGCTGGGCTATCTGGTCAACGGGTTGAACCTCGATGCGGTCGAGCAGCCACTGCCGGCCGATTGGGATGCGGCCGCACTAAAGGCGCTGGGGGATAACCTGAAGGCGCAGGACGTGGCGCTGGTGCTGGACCATCGTCAGCCGGACGCGGCAGTGGCCGAGGTGATCAAGGCGGCCGGGGCCAGGCTGGTGGTGGTGGAGAGTGACCCTGAGGATGCAATTGCGGGGCTCGAGGCCAGCGTTGACCAGGTGGTTGGGGCACTGGGCGAGCGCTGATCGGACAGGCTCGCGCGGCTGCAGTGGACACGCACCGGTGGTTCGTAGGAGCGGGTTCACCCGCGAAAGGGCCGGACCTGCTGGCCAATTTCCACCCGCCGTTCACCGTTGCCGCCGCCACCGTATTCGCGGGTAA
>NZ_JAOCDI010000083.1:0-10590 GCF_029840855.1 Pseudomonas sp. GD03862 | reverse complement strand
TAGGAGCGGGTTCACCCGCGAACACCGGCGAAGCCGGTGCCATCCACCGCACTGGATTCTTCGCCAGCATGCCCGCCCCCCCAGCGCCCCCGCCAATGTCAAGGCAAGCGGTTCTGGTTCTGCGTCTTGAGCAAATCGCGAATTTCGGTCAGCAGCGTCTCTTCAGCCGAAGGCACAGGCGGCGTAGTCGGTGCCACGGCTTCTTCACGCTTGAGCTTGTTGATCGCCTTCACGCCCATGAAGATGGCAAAGGCCACGATCAGGAAGTCGATCACGGTCTGGATGAACTTGCCATACGCCAGCATCACCGCTGGCACGTCACCTTCGGCAGCCTTCAGGGTAATGGCCAGGTCGCTGAAGTCCACGCCACCGATCAGCAGGCCCAGTGGCGGCATGATCACGTCGCCGACGAAGGACGAGACGATCTTGCCGAAGGCCGCGCCGATGATGATACCGACCGCCATGTCGACGACATTGCCTTTGACTGCGAAAGCCTTGAACTCGTTGAGCACGCCCATGTTTGGTTCCTTGTAACAAAAGGTGAGGTTAACGCAGTGTAAGCCACTTAAACGCTTCATGCGTTGTGTTCAGGGCTACTGACTGCAGTTAGAACGAATAGTTTTGTCGCATCTCGAGGCGTTCGAGACACGTCCTGCTCAGTTATCATGGCGAATTTTTCCAGGAGACCCCACCCATGGCCAAGGCCAAGCGCTTGTATGGCTGCACCGAATGCGGCGCGACCTTCCCCAAATGGGCCGGCCAGTGCGGCGAATGCGGGGCCTGGAACACCCTGGTCGAAACCATGATCGAAAGCGGCGGCGCTGCTGCACCCAGTAGCGGCCGCGCTGGCTGGACAGGGCAGCAAGCGCAGATCAAGACCTTGGCCGAAGTCAGTGTCGAGGAAATCCCGCGTTTCACGACCAGCAGCACCGAACTGGACCGCGTGCTGGGTGGCGGCCTGGTGGATGGCTCGGTGGTGCTGATTGGCGGTGACCCCGGCATCGGCAAGTCGACCATTTTGCTACAGACCTTGTGCAACATTGCCGTGGGCATGCCGGCCCTGTATGTCACGGGGGAGGAGTCGCAGCAGCAGGTGGCCATGCGCTCGCGGCGGCTGGGCCTACCCCAGGACCAGCTCAAGGTGATGACCGAAACCTGCATCGAGACGATCATTGCCACGGCGCGGGTCGAGAAGCCGCGGGTAATGGTGATCGACTCGATCCAGACCATTTTCACCGAGCAGTTGCAATCGGCCCCGGGCGGCGTGGCCCAGGTGCGCGAAAGCACAGCGTTGCTGGTGCGCTATGCCAAGCAAAGCGGTACGGCAATCTTCCTGGTCGGCCACGTGACCAAGGAAGGCTCGCTGGCTGGCCCAAGGGTGCTGGAGCACATGGTCGACACGGTGCTGTATTTCGAAGGTGAGTCCGATGGCCGGCTGCGCTTGCTGCGGGCGGTCAAGAACCGTTTTGGCGCGGTCAACGAGCTGGGCGTGTTCGGCATGACCGATCGTGGCCTCAAGGAGGTATCCAACCCGTCGGCGATCTTCCTCAACCGTACTCAGGAAGAGGTGCCGGGTAGCGTGGTTATGGCAACCTGGGAGGGGACCCGGCCAATGCTGGTCGAGGTGCAGGCGCTGGTCGACGATAGCCATCTGGCCAACCCGCGGCGGGTAACCTTGGGCCTGGACCAGAACCGTCTGGCCATGTTGTTGGCGGTACTCCACCGCCATGGCGGTATCCCGACCCATGACCAGGATGTGTTTCTCAACGTGGTCGGCGGAGTGAAGGTGCTGGAAACGGCTTCGGACCTGGCGCTGCTGGCGGCGGTGATGTCCAGCTTGCGCAACCGGCCACTGGCCCATGGTTTGCTGGTGTTTGGCGAGATCGGCTTGTCGGGCGAGGTACGGCCGGTGCCCAGTGGCCAGGAGCGCTTGAAGGAAGCGGCCAAGCACGGCTTCAAGCGTGCCATCGTGCCCAAGGGCAATGCGCCGAAAGAAGCGCCTGCGGGGTTGCAGGTGATTGCCGTTACCCGGCTGGAACAGGCGCTGGATGCATTGTTCGAATAGCGTGCAGGAGCGAGCAAGCTCGCTCCTGCAACCCGTCAGTGCTCGGCAACGGCCGTGCGCCTGACCGTTTCATTGCCATGCTCGTCCAGTTCCAGCATCGGCACTTCGTTACCCTCGGCATCGAACAGCTTGCCATCCTTGAAGTAGTCCCCATCACGCAGCGAGGAAATGTCCGAATACTGGATGGTGCGCTCGTAGGCTGCAGCGAACACTGACTGGTTTTCCGAGTTGCCGGTGGTGAAATGGTTGAAGATCAGGTTCAGCAGGATGGCCATGATCGCCGCCGAGCTGATGCCGGAGTGGAAGATGGTCTCGAACCAGTTCGGGAAGTGGTGGTAGAAGGTCGGCGCGGCAATCGGGATCATGCCGAAGCCCAGCGAGGCCGCGACGATGATCAGGTTGACGTTGTTCTTGTAGCTGACCTTGGACAGGGTGCGGATACCGCTGGCTGCCACGGTACCGAACAGCACGATACCGGCGCCGCCCAGTACCGGGGTAGGCACGGCGGCAATCACCCGGCCCATGACTGGCAGCAGGCCGAGTACCACCAGAATCACGCCGCCGGTAGCCACCACGTAGCGGCTCTTGACCCCGGTCACGGCCACCAGGCCGACGTTCTGGGCGAACGCGCTCTGGGTGAACGAACCGAAAATCGGCGCCAGGATGCTAGATGCCATGTCGGCGCGCAGGCCGTTGCCCAGGCGCTTGGAGTCCACCTTGGTGTCGATGATCTCACCCACGGCGAGGATATCGGCCGACGTTTCCACCAGGGTGACCATGATCACGATACACATCGACAGGATCGCGGCGATGTGGAACTCCGGCATGCCAAAGTGGAAAGGCGTCGGGAAGGCGAACATCGGGCCTTCGCCGACCTTGCTGAAATCGGTCATGCCCAATGCCCAGGCGATCAGCGTGCCGACCACCATGGCCAGCAGGATCGACAGGCGTGAGATGGTGGCGCTGCCAAGCTTGCTCAGCAGCAGCACGATGGCGAAGGTCAGCCCGGCCAGGCCGATGTTGGCCATGCTGCCGAACTCCGGCGAGGCGCTGTTGCCACCCATTACCCAGCGTGCGGCAACCGGCATCAGGGTCAGACCGATGGTGGTGATGACGATGCCGGTCACCAGCGGCGGGAAGAACTTGGTGATGCGCGAGAACACCGGTGTGATCAGAAAGCCGATCAGCGACGCAGCCATGACCGCGCCGAGCACCCCAGGCAGGCCACCGCCCCCCTCGCTGCTCAGGATCGCACCCATGGTCGCCACACCGGCGAACGACACGCCTTGCACCAGTGGCAACTGGCAACCGAAGAACGGCAGGCCAAGGGTCTGCAGCAGGGTAGCAAGACCACCGGCGAACAGCGAGGCGGCGATCAGCATGCCGATTTCGGCACCATTCAGGCCCGCGGCCTGCCCCAGGATCAGGGGTACTGCGACGATCCCACCATACATGGTCAGCACATGCTGCAGACCATAGGCCAGGTTGGCACCAAGGCCGAGGTTTTCATCCTCGGGTCGCTTGGCGGGAGACGTGCTAGGGGACGTAGTCATGGAGCAGGCTCTCTGTTTATTGTTGTGCCGCTACTGTAGACACTTCCTACAAATGATTGCCACAAGAATTGTATACAATATTTTGATCGGAGCGCGAACAGGTCTGGCTGCAGGGTGTGCTAAAACCCAATGCAGAAGGCGTACCAACTTGGCAGAAGCTGTATTAGAAGGGTGTGTACAAAGCATCGCTACCCAGGCTTAAAGCTGTCTGGGTAGACAAGAAACACCAGGTGGGAGGGCTATTAGCTAGCTAAGAGATTTCATTATTCGATGAGTTCGCGCAGCTCACGCATCATTTCGGTGCTGTCAGCCACGTTCAATTCCACAAGACGGTGCAAATGGGTCATCGAATCGACGTCGATGTACAGGCAGATGAAGCCCAGGCGGTCCGGCTCTTCGTGGCGCAGTTCGACTTGCATCTGCACACGGACCTCGTTGTCCAGGTCGATGATGGCGTCGAAGTCCTGAGTCAGGTCGGCATCCCAGTCTGCCGGGCGTTCGATCAGCAAGCCTTTGAGTGAAAGGTCCAGCAGTTTTGCAGGCCAGCGTTTCAGCCCCTGGCGCAGCTCGGTGGGGGCATCGAAGTCGATGCGTTGAAAGCGGCGGCGTTCGTCATGATCGCTCATGGCATGGATCCTCGAATAGGTCATCAGGTGTCATCCTGACTATAGTTAGAGTTGCATGTGCATCAGGTACTGCAATCTGGCCGCAGAGGCTCTAGAACGAAGCAAGTGTGGCAATGCCGCTTGACTGGCCCTAGACTCGGTGGGCGGTCTTTCCAATCCACCAGCTGGAAGCTAACCATGAACAACAATAATAGCCTGCTACGCCATATTCCGTGGCTGGCGCTGGCAGTCATAGGCGCCTGCGCACTGGGGGTGGTTGCCCTGCGTCGCGGCGAGGCGATCAACGCCTTGTGGATCGTGGTCGCGGCAGTGGCCATCTACCTGGTCGCCTATCGTTACTACAGCCTGTTCATCGCCACCAAGGTGATGCAACTCGACCCGCGCCGTGCCACCCCGGCGGTGCTCAACAACGACGGCCTGGACTACGTCCCGACCAACAAACACATTCTTTTCGGTCACCACTTCGCTGCCATCGCCGGCGCAGGCCCCTTGGTCGGGCCGGTACTCGCCGCGCAAATGGGCTACCTGCCCGGCACGCTCTGGCTGATCGCCGGCGTGGTGCTGGCCGGTGCGGTGCAGGACTTCATGGTCCTGTTCCTGTCTACCCGCCGCAACGGGCGCTCGCTGGGCGACATGGTGCGCGAGGAAATGGGCAGAATCCCGGGCACCATCGCCCTGTTCGGCTGTTTCCTGATCATGATCATCATCCTCGCGGTGCTGGCGTTGATCGTGGTCAAGGCCCTGGCCGAAAGCCCATGGGGCATGTTCACGGTGATGGCGACCATCCCGATCGCGATGTTCATGGGCATCTACATGCGCTACATCCGTCCGGGCCGTATTGGCGAAATCTCGGTCGTTGGTGTGGTACTGCTGCTGGCCTCGATCTGGCTGGGCGGCGTGATCGCTGCGGACCCGGTGTGGGGCCCGGCGTTCACGTTCACCGGCGTGCAGATCACCTGGATGCTGGTGGGCTACGGTTTTGTCGCCGCCGTGCTGCCAGTGTGGCTGGTGCTGGCACCGCGTGACTACCTGTCGACCTTCCTCAAGATCGGCACGATCCTTGGCCTGGCCATCGGTATCCTGATCATCGCACCTGAGCTGAAAATGCCGGCGCTGACCCAGTTCACCGACGGCACCGGCCCGGTGTGGAAGGGGACCCTGTTCCCGTTCCTGTTCATCACCATTGCCTGTGGTGCGGTGTCCGGCTTCCACGCGCTGATTTCCTCGGGGACCACCCCCAAGCTGCTGGATAACGAAACCAACGCCCGCTATATCGGCTACGGCGGCATGTTGATGGAATCGTTCGTCGCCATCATGGCCATGGTAGCGGCCTCGGTGATCGAGCCGGGCGTGTACTTCGCCATGAACAGCCCGGCTGCAGTGGTCGGTACCGATGTCGCGTCGGTGGCGCAGACCGTCAGCAGTTGGGGCTTCCTGATTACACCCGAGCAGCTCGAAGCCGTTGCCCGTGACATCGGCGAGCACACCATCCTGGCCCGTGCCGGCGGTGCGCCAACCCTGGCGGTCGGTATCGCGCAGATCCTGCACCAGGTGTTGCCAGGTGAAAACACCATGGCCTTCTGGTACCACTTCGCGATCCTGTTCGAGGCGCTGTTCATCCTCACGGCGGTAGACGCTGGTACCCGTGCCGGGCGCTTCATGCTGCAGGACCTGCTGGGCAGCTTCGTGCCTGCACTCAAACGCACCGAATCGTGGGGGGCCAACCTGCTCGCCACCGCTGGCTGCGTGGCACTCTGGGGCTATCTGCTGTACCAGGGCGTCATCGACCCACTGGGTGGCATCAACACCCTGTGGCCGCTGTTTGGTATCTCCAACCAGATGCTGGCCGGTATCGCCTTGATGCTCGGTACTGTGGTGCTGATCAAGATGAAGCGTCAGCGCTACATCTGGGTCACCCTGCTGCCGGCCGTATGGCTGCTGATCTGCACCACGGCTGCAGGCCTGATCAAGCTGTTCGACCCCAACCCGGCTGTCGGCTTCCTGGCCTTGGCCAAGAAGTACAGCACTGCGCTGGACGCTGGCCAGGTACTGGCCCCGGCGAAGGATATCGGGCAGATGCAGCACGTGATCTTCAACGCCTACACCAACGCGGGCCTGACGATCTTGTTCCTGCTGGTGGTCTTCAGCATCCTGTTCTTCGCCATCAAGGTCGGCTACGCCGCCTTGGGCCGCAAAGAACGCAGCGACAAGGAAACCCCGTTCCAGGCGTTGCCTGACGCGTAATCGAGAGGACTGCAATCATGTTCAACGACTTGGGTCGACTGGGCAAATACCTGGGGCAGGCAGCCCGCCTGATGGTCGGCATGCCCGACTACGACAACTATGTCGAACACATGCAGAAAACGCATCCGGACAAGCCGGTGATGAGCTACGAGGCGTTCTTCCGCGAACGTCAGGAAGCACGTTACGGTGGCAAGTCCGGGCCCAAGTGCTGTTGAGCCTGCGGTACGTGTAAACCTGTGGGAGCCTGGGTAACCGGCTCCCACAGTCATTTTCAGATTCAGGAGTATTTTGCGTGCAGACGCCCATTCCCGTAACCGTCCTCACAGGCTTCCTCGGTGCCGGCAAGACCACCTTGCTCAAGCACATGCTCAAGGCCGAGCATGGCCTGAAGCTCGCCGTGATCGAAAACGAATTCAGCGAGGCCGGCATCGACAGCCAACTGCTGGGGGACCAGCCGGTGCAGGTCATGACCTTGGCCAACGGTTGTGTATGCTGCAGCATCCATGGCGACCTGACTCGCGCGCTGTACCTGCTGCTTGAACGCCTGGATGCCGGGGAAATCGCCTTCGATCGCCTGGTGATCGAATGCACCGGCCTGGCCGACCCGGCGCCGGTCGCGCAAACGTTCTTCATCGACGAAGAGCTGCGTGAGCGCTACATCCTCGACGGCATCATCACCCTTGTCGATGCCGCGCATGCCGAACTGCACCTGACCCAGACCATCGCTCAGGCCCAGGTCGGCTTTGCCGATCGTCTGCTGCTGAGCAAGACCGACCTGGTCGAGCCAACTGCGGTTGAAGCCCTGCGCGAACGCCTGGCCCGCATCAATAGCAGGGCGGCGATCCGTGTGGTCGAACACGGCTGCATCGACCTGGCTGAATTACTGGATGTGCGCGGTTTCAACCTCAACCCCGACCTTGGGGTGAACCTGAAACCGATGTTGCAACCGGTGCTCAAGCCTGCCACCCCGGACCGTATCTCCACGATGGTGCTGCGTACCGAAGCCCCGCTGGATATCGACCGCCTCAGCAGCTTCATGAACGAGCTGCTGGAAACCCACGGCAAACAGCTGCTGCGCTACAAGGGCGTGCTGAACATTGCCGGCGAGGAACGCAAGCTGGTGTTTCAGGGCGTGCTCAAGCTGTATGGCTTCGACTGGGACGCCGAGTGGGCCGCAGGCGAAGCGCGCGAGAGCGTGATGGTGTTCATTGCCGACGAACTGCCCGAGGCTACGATTCGGGCTGGCTTCGAGGCAATGGCTGCGGGCTGAGCCGCTGCGGCGCCTGCCCCGCGAACCACTGCGGCCATGAGCTGCGGTGGCGGGTTTCGACCTCGATGCACGGGATCAGGCGTTCGGTCAGCACAGCAGTTTGCCGCACGGCTTTGGCGGTGCGGTACTTGACGCTGTGGATGCACTCGCGGTCGCCGAACTCGCAGCGGTTCAGGGCGGTTCCGCCGCAAGGGCCATTGGCCAGGCCTTTAGGGCAGGTTTCCGGGCAGATATACAAGGTGTCTTCCAGGCGGCAACGGCCGCAGGTGTCGCAACCCACCAGCGGGCGCTTCACACTGCGCTCCAGCGTGTGCAGCACGTGTGAGCCGACGCGTGTACCCCACAGAGGCTGGCGCACCGCCCAGCCGAAGGCCTTGCTCAGGCTGTTGCGGCGGCTGAACAGCAGTGCGTGCATGCCATGCATCAGGTGATAGCGGGCTTTTTCCTTGAATGAGGCATCGACCCGTGACTCGTCCAGGCGCCAGCCAGCCTGTGGCGGATGGAAGGTCACCGCCGGCAGGCCAGGCATCTGCCAGCTGGCGTGCCAGGCCGGTGCCCATTGCTCCAGGGACTGAACCTGGGTTTGCCAGTACTCGATACGGGCCTCCAGGGCCAGCAGCTGTTCGAGCGTGTGAACCCCTGACAGGTGCACACCGGCGTACCCCATCAGCTTTGTACCGATAATCTGCAAGGCCAGGCGGTCAACACTGCGCGCCTGGGCAAAGGCCTTGGACTGCGCCGTCTCCGCTTCGAGCATGTCGCGCATGGATGGCGTGACAGTGACGCCGGCCACGTGGTCGAGCATCGCCGCGCGCCCGTGGGTGAGGCTCATGAGGCAGGCCAGCATGGGCTTGGGTGAGGCCTGACGGCGCATCCAGTGTATGGCTTCCTGATGCTTGGCGGCATCGAAGCCCAGCTGCAAGGTGAGGAAGTCAGCCCCCGCTGCCAACTTTTTCTCGGCCTTGAAGTACTGGGCGCCGCCTTCTTCCTCGTGGTACTTGAACGGGTTCAGCGCCGCGCCCAGCAGCCAGTGCGGGCAGGCTTGGCGGGCAACCTGCAGGGCGGCGACCGATTCCAGATAACGCACCGGGCGCTGGCCAGGTTCATGGCCGGGCAGGCGGTCGCCAGTCAGCAGTAACAGCTGGTCGAGGCCGGCGGCGTCCATACGCTGCAGTTGGGCGAGCAGGTGGTGGCGTTCGCGATCCTTGCCTGAAAAATGCGGCAGGGCGGGCACCGGGTTGCTGAACGAGGCGAGGGCGTCCAGCGGTGACATGTCCAGCGGGCTGCCGACACGATCACCGATGGCCACGGTCATGGGCCAGCCGCATAGGTGCGCACGGGCCAGGATCGCCTCCATGGCGGCAAAGCGTTCTGCGGAAGGCTTGGGGACGAACTCCATTACGCAGACGAAGTTCTGTTCGCGCAGGGCGGTTTTCAGCAGGCTCATATTGGCCGGGCACCTGGTGTGGTCAGGGTGGCATTGTGCGGCAGAAGGCGAGCCGGGTCATGTCCGGATGCGCAAGGTGGTGATCTGAATGAGACATGGGGCGCGAAGACCATGACAGCATGATCATGAAGATTTCTTGGGTTCATCTCAAATTTAATGAGTTTGTCTCAATACCTCGCCAGCCGGAGAATCCCCTCATTCATTCAAGCATGCTGAAGGGACAAGACATGGCACTGGCACATAACCTGGGCTTTCCACACATCGGCCGTGACCGCGAGCTGCGTGCCCGCCACTGGCAGGTGCAGAAAGACGCTGGCATCGAGCTGCTGCCGGTCGGCGACTTCGCCTGGGACAGCCACGTGCTTAGCGCAGGCGATCAGCCGTTGGTTCTGAACTGGGAACCACTGTTCGAAGAAGTGGAGCACGCCAAGGCTCTGGGTCATGCAGTCAAGCCGGTAGTGATCGGCCCCTTGACCTACCTGTGGCAGGGCCAGACCGTGGGCGGTGACTTCGACAAGCTGGAGCTGCTTGACCGCCTGCTGCCCGTGTATGACCAGCTCCTCAACCGCCTGGCCGACCATGGCGTTGAATGGGTGCAGATCGATGAACCCATCCTCGCCCAGGACCTGCCCCAGGATTGGAAAAATGCCTATGAACGCGTTTACAACATCCTTCAACGCGCACCGTTGAAGAAGCTGATCGCCACGTACTTCGGTGGCCTGGAGGGCAACCTCGGCCTGGCCGCCAACCTGCCGGTCGATGGCCTGCACGTCGATCTGGTTCAGGCGCCCGAGCAGTACCAGACCATTCTCGATCGCCTGCCGGCCTACAAGGTACTGTCGCTGGGCCTGGTCGACGGTCGTAACGCCTCGCCTTGCGATCTGGGCAAGACCCTGGGGCTGCTGCACGAAGCCCATGAACGCCTGGGTGAGCGGCTGTGGTTGGCGCCGGCCTGTTCGTTGCTGGAGAGTCCAGTGGAACTGGCCGTGCAGAAGTGCCAGGAAGTGGCGGTGCTGGCCGCTTCGCTGGAGCAGGCCCGAGCCGCGGCTTGAACGGTTGCTGCCTGTGCCGGCCTCTTCGCGGGTGAACCCGCTCCTACGACGGCCTGCGCGCAATCACGGATGTGTGTCCGCCACCGATCAGTGGTAGGAGCGGGTTTACCCGCGAATACGGTGGCAGCTGCAACGGTGAACGGCTGGTGGAAATTGGTCAGCAGGCCCGGCCCTTTCGCGGGTGAACCCGCTCCTACACGCGGCCTGCGCGCAATCACCGATGTGTGTCCGCCACCGATCAGTGGTAGGAGCGGGTTTACCCGCGAATACGGTGGCAGCTGCAACGGTGAACGGCTGGTGGAAATTGGCCAGCAGGCCCGGCCCTTTCGCGGG
>NZ_JAOCDI010000082.1:0-12354 GCF_029840855.1 Pseudomonas sp. GD03862 | reverse complement strand
CTGACGCCGTCGGACTTCCCGCTGGCGGGCCTGAGCCAGGCGCAACTCGACGCACTGCCGGTGGCGGTGGCCGAGGTCGAAGACATCTACCCACTGTCGCCGATGCAGCAGGGCATGCTGTTCCATTCCACGTTCGGCGAGAGCGACGGCGACTACATCAACCAGATGCAGGTCGAGGTCGCAGGTCTGGATGTGGCACGCTTCGAGGCGGCTTGGAACGCTGTGCTCCAGGCCCATGACAGTCTGCGTTGTGCCTTCGTCTGGTCCGCCGACCAGGCCCAACCGGTGCAGGTAGTGCTGCGCGAGGCCCGTGTGCCGTTCAGCGAGCTGGACTGGCGCGGTCGTGATGACCTTGCGCTGGCGCTCCCGACACTGGCCGCCGAAGAACGTGGGCGCGGCTTCGATGTGCTGCAGGCGCCATTGCTGCGCCTGGTGCTGGTACGCCTGGAAGATGACCGCCATGCACTGATCTACACCAGCCATCACATCCTCATGGACGGCTGGAGCAATGCGCAACTGCTGGGTGAAGTGCTGCAACGCTACTGTGGCGAGCGGCCCACGCAGGCGGCGGGCCGCTTCGGCGACTACATTGGCTGGCTGCAGCGTCAGGACCGAGCGCAGAGCGAAGCTTTCTGGCGCGAGCAACTGGCCGCACTGGAAGAGCCCACTCGCCTGGCCAGCACCTGTCAACATGTCGGTGTCGATGGCTACGACGAGCACAGCCTGTCGATCGATGCGCAGACCACCGCGCGCCTGGGCCGCTTCGCCCGTGAGCGCAAGGTCACCGTCAACACCTTGGTGCAGGGTGCCTGGGCCTTGTTGCTGCAGCGTCGTGTCGGCCAGGACTGCGTGTCGTTCGGCGCCACCGTGGCCGGGCGACCGGCCGAGCTGGCCGGTATCGAGCAGCAGATCGGCCTGTTCATCAACACCTTGCCGGTGATCGTGCCGTGCACCGCCGGGCAGGCGCTTGGCGACTGGCTGGACGATCTGCAGGCGCTCAACCTGCGCATCCGCGAACAGGAGCACACGCCACTGTTCGACATCCAACGCTGGGCCGGGCAGGGCGGTGACGCGCTGTTCGACAGTCTGCTGGTGTTCGAAAACTACCCGGTGGCCGAGGCCCTGGAGCGTGGTTCGCCCTCGGGGCTGCACTTTGGCCCGGTGCGCACACAGGAGCAGAGCAACTATCCGCTGACCCTGGCGGTCGGCCTGGAGGACAGCCTGTCGCTGCGCTGCAGCTATGACCGGCAGGCGTTCAGCGCGGCGATCATCGAGCAGATCGGCCAGCAACTGCGTCACTTGCTGCTGCAGATGCTCGAACAGGGCGCTGAGGTGCCTGTCGAGACCTTGCAATTGCTCGATGATGAGCAACGCCAGGCTGCGGTACAGGCCTGGAATACCGCCCCGGCCACGTTCGCGCCGAGCCAGCCGCTGCATCGCCTGATCGAAGCCCAGGCGGCCCGCGCGCCGCAGGCGCCGGCGCTGGTCTGCGAAGGCGAACAGTTGAGCTACGCCGAGCTGAACCGCCGGGCCAACCGGATCGCCCACGCGCTGATCGCCCGAGGCGTCGGCCCGGACGTGCTGGTGGGCCTGGCCGCGCCGCGTTCGCTGGAGATGGTGGTCGGCCTGCTGGCCATCCTCAAGGCCGGTGGTGCCTACGTGCCGCTGGACCCGGCCTATCCGCTGGATCGCCTGCACTACATGATCGAGGACAGCGGCCTGCAGTTGCTGCTCGGCCAGGGCGACCTCGGGCTGAGCCTGGCGGCGAACGTGCAGGTGCTGGACCTGGCCGCCGACTATGCCGACTACGCTGACTTCGCCGAGGTCAACCCGAACGTTGCGGTGGACCTGGATAACCTGGCCTATGTCATCTACACCTCCGGCTCCACCGGCAAGCCGAAGGGCACCTTGCTGCCGCACCGCAACGTGCTGCGCCTGTTCGAGGCCACGGACGGCTGGTTCGGCTTCGGCCCGCAGGACTGCTGGACGCTGTTCCACTCCTATGCCTTCGACTTCTCGGTATGGGAGCTGTTCGGCGCCTTGCTGCATGGTGGCCGCCTGGTGATCGTGCCGCAGGATGTCAGCCGTTCGCCGGAGGCCTTCTACCAACTGCTGTGCGAGCAGCGGGTGACCGTGCTCAACCAGACGCCGTCGGCGTTCCGCCAGCTGATGCAGGTGGCCTGCGCTGAAGGCCAGCGCAGCGACCAGCAGCTGCGCTACGTGGTGTTCGGCGGCGAGGCGCTGGAGGTCGGCAGCCTGCGTCCGTGGTTCGAGCGCTTCGGCGATCGTGCCCCGCAACTGGTCAACATGTACGGCATCACCGAAACCACGGTGCACGTGACCTACCGTCCATTGTCGCTGGCTGACCTGGCGCAGAGCGCGTCGAGCCCGATTGGTGTGCCGATCCCGGACCAGAGCCTGTACGTGCTCGACAGCGACCTCAACCCGGTGGCCGCCGGCTGTGTCGGCGAGCTGTACGTCGGTCGCCAGGGCCTGGCCCGTGGCTACCTCAAGCGCGCCGACCTCAGCGCCACGCGCTTCATTCCCGACCCGTTCGGCGAGAGCGGGGCGCGGCTGTACCGCAGCGGCGACCTGGCACGCTGGCGCGCCGATGGGGTGATCGAGTACGTCGGGCGGATGGACCATCAGGTGAAGATCCGTGGCTTCCGCATCGAGCTGGGCGA
Organism: Pseudomonas sp. GD03862; assembly: GCF_029840855.1. Classification (NCBI taxonomy): domain Bacteria; kingdom Pseudomonadati; phylum Pseudomonadota; class Gammaproteobacteria; order Pseudomonadales; family Pseudomonadaceae; genus Pseudomonas; species Pseudomonas sp. GD03862. The sequence goes on along the minus strand of NZ_JAOCDI010000082.1, from coordinate 9,670 downwards.
GATCCAGGCGCGGCTGCAGGCGCTGCCCCAGGTGCGCGAGGCCGTGGTGCTGGCCCAGGAGGGGGCGAGCGGCACCCAGCTGGTCGGTTACCTGGTGGCCGGGCAAGCGGTGGCGGACCAGGCGATCTGGCGTGAGGCGGTCAAGGCCGCACTGCGCGAAGACCTGCCGGAGTACATGGTGCCGGCGCACCTGCTGCTGCTCGAGCGCATGCCGCTGACCGCCAACGGCAAGCTCGACCGCCGTGCCTTGCCGGCGGCGGATGCCAGCCTGCTGCAACAGGCTTATGTGGCGCCAGTCACTGAACTGGAACAGCAGGTGGCAGGCATCTGGGCTCAGGTGCTGGAGCTGGAGCAAGTAGGCTTGAGCGACAACTTCTTCGAGCTTGGCGGCCATTCGTTGCTGGCCACCCAGGTAGTGCTGCGCCTGCGCGAAGCGCTGGGCCATGAAGTGCCGGTCAAGACGCTGTTCCTGGCCCGCGACCTGGCGGACTTCTGCGAGGCCTTGCAGGCCCTGCAGCCCGCGCTCGATCCACTGCACGATGTTTTGGCTAAATCCTTGGAGGACCTCAATCGTCTAACTGCCGATGATCTTGAAAAACTGATTTCCTAGTGAGGACACGGCATGCAGCAACTAATCGAATCGGTAAGCGCGCTTTCTTCCGAGAAGCGCAAAGCCTTGGCGATTCTGCTGAGTCAGAAGGGGGTCAACCTCTATGGCATCGCGCCGATTTTCCGGCGTGATGCCGACGAGCCCCTTCGGCTGTCCTATGCCCAGGAGCGTCAGTGGTTCCTCTGGAACCTGGAACCGCACAGCGCGGCGTATCACATCCCCACGGCGCTGCGCTTGCGCGGCGCCCTGGACATGGCCGCGCTGCAGCGCAGCTTCGCGACGCTGATCGAGCGTCACGAAGTACTGCGCAGCGTGTTCGTCGAGGTCGACGGGCAGTTGCTGCAGCAGGTTCGCGCGCCGTTCGCGCTGCCGCTGCCGGTGCAGGTACTGACCGATGCCGGGCAACTGGAACAGGCGGTGGCGGGGGAGATCGCCGTGCTCTTCGACCTGGGCGAAGGGCCGTTGCTGCGCGCGCGCCTGCTGCAGGTGAGCGAAGACGACCATGTGCTGGTGTTGACCCAGCACCACATCATTTCCGACGGCGCCTCGATGCAGTTGATGGTCGAGGAGCTGATCAACTGCTATGGCGCGTTCAGTCGTGGCCAGCAGCCCGAGCTGCCGGCGCTGCCGATCCAGTATGCCGACTATGCATTGTGGCAGCGCCAATGGATGGAGGCTGGCGAGCGCGAGCGCCAATTGGCCTACTGGACCACCCGCCTGGGCGGTGAGCAGCCGGTGCTGGAATTGCCGCTGGATCGTCCGCGGCCAGCGCTGCAGAGCTTGCGTGGCGCACGCCTGGATATCGAGCTGTCGGCCGAGCTGGGCAAGGGTTTGCAAGAGGTAGCGCGGCAGCAGGGGGCGACCCTGTACATGGTCCTGCTGGCGTCGTTCCAGGCGCTGTTGCACCGCTACAGCCGACAGCGCGATATCCGTGTCGGCGTGCCGATCGGCAACCGCAACCGCGCAGAGACCGAGCGCCTGATCGGCTTCTTCGTCAATACCCAGGTGCTCAGCGCCGAAGTCGATGGTCAGGCGCCGTTCACCACATTGCTGCAACAGGCCAAGGAGACGGCGCTGGGCGCCCAGGAGCATCAGGACCTGCCGTTCGAGCAACTGGTCGAAGCCTTGGCGCCGGAGCGCAACCTCAGCCACAGCCCGTTGTTCCAGGTGCTGTTCAATCACCAGGCGCACCGTGGCGCGGGCCGGCAGGCCCATGAGCTGCCGGGGCTGCGGGTCGAATCGCTGAACTGGGAGAGCCAGACCGCGCAATTCGACCTGATGCTCGATACCCATGAAGAGCAGGGGCAGTTGTGGGCGTCGCTGACCTACGCGACCGACCTGTTCGACTCAACCACCATCGAGCGCCTGGCGGGCCACTGGCAGGCGTTGCTCGAAGGTATCGTCAGCGCCCCCGGCACGCGCGTCAGCGAGTTGCCGATGCTGACGACGGCGGAACGTGCCGCAACGCTGGCTGCCTGGAATACCGCCCCGGCCACGTTCGCGCCGAGCCAGCCGCTGCATCGCCTGATCGAAGCCCAGGCGGCTCGCGCGCCGCAGGCGCCGGCGCTGGTCTGCGAAGGCGAACAGTTGAGCTACGCCGAGCTGAACCGCCGGGCCAACCGGATCGCCCACGCGCTGATCGCCCGAGGCGTCGGCCCGGACGTGCTGGTGGGCCTGGCCGCGCCGCGTTCGCTGGAGATGGTGGTCGGCCTGCTGGCCATCCTCAAGGCCGGTGGTGCCTACGTGCCGCTGGACCCGGCCTATCCGCTGGATCGCCTGCACTACATGATCGAGGACAGCGGCCTGCAGTTGCTGCTCGGCCAGGGCGACCTCGGGCTGAGCCTGGCGGCGAACGTGCAGGTGCTGGACCTGGCCGCCGACTATGCCGACTACGCTGACTTCGCCGAGGTCAACCCGAACGTTGCGGTGGACCTGGATAACCTGGCCTATGTCATCTACACCTCCGGCTCCACCGGCAAGCCGAAGGGCACCTTGCTGCCGCACCGCAACGTGCTGCGCCTGTTCGAGGCCACGGACGGCTGGTTCGGCTTCGGCCCGCAGGACTGCTGGACGCTGTTCCACTCCTATGCCTTCGACTTCTCGGTATGGGAGCTGTTCGGCGCCTTGCTGCATGGTGGCCGCCTGGTGATCGTGCCGCAGGATGTCAGCCGTTCGCCGGAGGCCTTCTACCAACTGCTGTGCGAGCAGCGGGTGACCGTGCTCAACCAGACGCCGTCGGCGTTCCGCCAGCTGATGCAGGTGGCCTGCGCTGAAGGCCAGCGCAGCGACCAGCAGCTGCGCTACGTGGTGTTCGGCGGCGAGGCGCTGGAGGTCGGCAGCCTGCGTCCGTGGTTCGAGCGCTTCGGCGATCGTGCCCCGCAACTGGTCAACATGTACGGCATCACCGAAACCACGGTGCACGTGACCTACCGTCCATTGTCGCTGGCTGACCTGGCGCAGAGCGCGTCGAGCCCGATTGGTGTGCCGATCCCGGACCAGAGCCTGTACGTGCTCGACAGCGACCTCAACCCGGTGGCCGCCGGCTGTGTCGGCGAGCTGTACGTCGGTCGCCAGGGCCTGGCCCGTGGCTACCTCAAGCGCGCCGACCTCAGCGCCACGCGCTTCATTCCCGACCCGTTCGGCGAGAGCGGGGCGCGGCTGTACCGCAGCGGCGACCTGGCACGCTGGCGCGCCGATGGGGTGATCGAGTACGTCGGGCGGATGGACCATCAGGTGAAGATCCGTGGCTTCCGCATCGAGCTGGGCGAGATCCAGGCGCGGCTGCAGGCGCTGCCCCAGGTGCGCGAGGCCGTGGTGCTGGCCCAGGAGGGGGCGAGCGGCACCCAGCTGGTCGGTTACCTGGTGGCCGAGCAAGCGGTGGCGGACCAGGCGATCTGGCGTGAGGCGGTCAAGGCCGCACTGCGCGAAGACCTGCCGGAGTACATGGTGCCGGCGCACCTGCTGCTGCTCGAGCGCATGCCGCTGACCGCCAACGGCAAGCTCGATCGCCGTGCCTTGCCGGCGGCGGATGCCAGCCTACTGCAACAGGCCTATGTAGCCCCGCAAAGCGAAATGGAACAGCGCATTGCCGCTGTCTGGGCCGATGTGCTGCGTCTGGAGCGGGTCGGCTTGAGCGACAACTTCTTCGAGCTGGGTGGCGACTCGATCATTTCCATCCAGGTGGTCAGCCGTGCCCGTCAGGCCGGCATACATTTCACTCCCAAGGAGCTGTTCCAGCACCAGACCGTGCAAGGCCTGGCCCGTGTGGCGCGCGAGGGCGGCGCGGCGCAGCGCATCGACCAAGGGGCGGTGCAGGGCGGCATGCCGCTGCTGCCGGTACAGCAGTGGTTCTTCGGCGAAGTGAGCGACGAGGCGCACCACTGGAACCAGTCAGTGCTGCTGCGTCCCACTCGGGCCTTGCAGGCGGCGACCGTCGAGGCGGCCTTGCAGGCCCTGCTGGTGCAGCACGATGCGTTGCGCCTGCGCTTTACCCGCGAGCAGGGTCAGTGGCAGGCCAGTCACGGTCAGCCTGGCCAGGCCAAGGACCTGCTCTGGCAGCGGCAGGCCGCCGACCAGGACGCGCTGCTGGCACTGTGTGAAGCGGCGCAACGCAGCCTGAGCCTGGAAGGGCCGCTGCTGCGTGCTGTGCTGGTCGGCATGGACGACGGCAGCCAACGCTTGCTGCTGGTGATCCACCACCTGGTCATCGACGGCGTGTCCTGGCGCGTGCTGTTCGAGGACCTGCAACAGGCCTGCGCGCAACTGGATGCGCAGCAGCCTGTGCGGCTGCCGGCGAAAACCAGTGCCTACAAGGCCTGGGCCGAGCGTTTGGGGGAGCACGCCCGTAGTGACGCCATGGCGCGCGAGCTGGCCTGGTGGCAGGGCCAGCTGGCCGATGCTCCGCAGGACCTGCCGTGCGCCAATCCGGCCGGCGGCCAGCAGAACCGCCATGCCCGCAGCCTGCATACGCGGCTGGACAGCGAGCTCACCCGGCAGTTGCTGCAGCAGGCCCCGGCGGCTTACCGCACCCAGGTCAACGACCTGCTGCTGACCGCGCTGGCCCGGGTGGTGGGCCGCTGGAGCGCGCAGCACACCGTGCTGATCCAACTTGAAGGGCATGGCCGCGAAGACCTGTTCGACGACATCGACCTGACTCGCACCGTCGGCTGGTTCACCACCTTGTTCCCGCTGGCCCTCACGCCTGCGCAGGACCTGGCGGGGTCGATCAAGGCGGTCAAGGAGCAACTGCGTGCCGTCCCCGCCAAGGGCATCGGCTACGGCATGCTCCGCCATCTGGGCGATGCTGCGGTGCAGGCCGGTCTTGCCGCCTTGCCGGTGCCGCGTATCACCTTCAACTATCTGGGGCAGTTCGATGGCAGTTTCGACGCCGAGCAGGGTGCGCTGTTCGTCCCGGTCGGCGAGCCGCGCGGCGAGGAGCAGAGCCCGGCGGCGCCGCTGGGCAACTGGCTGACGCTCAATGGGCAGGTCTACGGTGGTGAACTGGCCATTGGTTGGACCTACAGCCACGAGATGTTCGATGAGGCCACGGTCCAGGCCTTGGCCGATGACTATGCCGCCGAGCTGAAGGCGCTCATCGCCCATTGCTGCGACTCGCGCCATGCCGGTGTCACGCCCTCGGACTTCCCGCTGGCACGCCTGGATCAGGCGCACCTCGACCAGTTGCTGGACGATCCGCGCGCGGTCGAGGATGTCTATCCGTTGTCGCCGATGCAGCAGGGCATGCTGTTCCATAGCCTGTATGGCCAGGGCAACGGCGACTATATCAACCAGATGCGGGTGACCGTGGAAGGCTTGCAGGTCGAGCGTTTCCGCGCGGCCTGGCAGGCGTCGGCCGATGCCCAGCCGATCCTGCGCAGTCGCTTCGCCTGGGAAGGTGACATCGGCCAGCCGCTGCAGATCGTCCAGCGCCAGGTCCAGGTGCCGTTCGACTACCTCGACTGGCATGCCGAGGCCGAGCCTGGCGCACGCCTGGACGCCCTGGCCGAGGCCGAGCGCGCTCGTGGTTTCGACCTGCGTGAGGCGCCGTTGCTGCGCATGACCGTGGTGCGCACCGGCGAGCAGCGCTTCGAGCTGATCTACACCAACCATCACATCCTCATGGACGGCTGGAGCAACTCGCAGTTGATGGGGGAAGTCCTGCAGCGTTATGCCGGGCAGGCGCCGGCCCAGGCCGGGCGTTACCGCGACTACATCGACTGGTTGCAGCGCCAGGATCCGGCGGTCAGTGAAGCGTTCTGGCGCGAGCGCCTGGCCGAGCTGGAGGCGCCCACACGTTTGGCCCAGGGCCTGCAGGCCGAGCCTGGCAGCGGGTACGCCAGCCATGTGCGGCTGGTCGACGCCGAGCGCACGCAGCGTCTGGAAACCTTCGCCCGCCAGCAGAAGGTCACTGTCAACACCCTGCTGCAAGCGGCCTGGCTAGTGCTGTTGCAGCGCTACAGCGGGCAGGCCACGGTGGCCTTCGGCGCCACCGTGGCGGGCCGGCCGCTGGAGCTGCCGGGTATCGAGCAGCAGATCGGTCTGTTCATCAACACCCTGCCGGTGATCGCCACGCCACAGCCGGCCCAGTCCGTGGCCGACTGGCTGCAGGCAGTGCAGGCGCTCAACCTTGGCTTGCGTGAGCACGAGCACACGCCCTTGTTCGATATCCAGCGCTGGGCCGGGCAGGGCGGTGACGCGCTGTTCGACAGCCTGCTGGTGTTCGAGAACTACCCGGTGGCCGAGGCCCTGGAGCGTGGCGCGCCACAGGAGCTGCGCTTCGGCAGCGTCGACAGTCGCGAGCAGACCAACTACCCGCTGACCCTGGGCGTGAACCTGGGCGGTACCCTGGAGCTGCACTATAGCTTCATGCGTGCCCATTTCGATGAGGCGGCCATTGTCCGCCTGGACCAGCAACTGATCGGCCTGATGGAGCAGTTCAGCCAGGCGCCCACCGCGGCGTTGGGCAACCTGAGCCTGCTCGATAGCCAGGCCCAGCAGGCCCTGGCCGTGGCCAACGCGCCGCAGCCATGGCAGGACGGCTTGCTGGTGCACCAACGCATCGCCGCCCAGGCCGCGCGCCGGCCTCAGGCTCCCGCGGTACTGTTCGGCGACCAGGTGCTGGACTTCGCCAGCCTGGAGCGTCAGGCCAACCAACTGGCCCATCGCCTGGTCGCCGAAGGCGTAGGCGCCGAGATCCGTGTCGGCGTGGCCTTGCCCCGTGGGCCGCAGGTGATCGTCGCCTTGCTCGCGGTGCTCAAGGCCGGTGGCGCCTATGTGCCGCTGGACGCCAGCTATCCGGCCGAGCGCCTGGCCTACCTGATGCAGGACTCCGGTATCGCCCTGTTGCTCACCGACTCGACCTTGCGCGGGCAACTGCCGCTGCCGGCGGCGTTGGCTGCCCTCAATCTCGACCAGCTCGACCTGACCGCACAGCCGACCCATGCGCCGCAAACAGTGGTGCAGCCGCAGAGCCTGGCCTATGTGATCTACACCTCCGGTTCCACCGGCAAGCCCAAGGGGGTGTGCGTCGAGCATGGCCCGCTGGCGATGCACTGCGAAGCCATCGGCCGGCGCTATGCCATGGTCGAGGACGATTGCGAGCTGCACTTCATGTCGTTCGCCTTCGACGGCGCTCATGAGCGCTGGCTCACCGCGTTGACCCACGGCAGCCGCCTGCTGGTGCGTGATGACAGCCTCTGGGAGCCAGGCCAGACCTGCGCGCGCATGTGTGAGCACGGCGTGACGGTGGCGGCGTTCCCGCCGGCGTACCTGTTGCAGATGGCCGAGCACGTCGAGCTGCATGGCCAGGCGCCGAAGGCGCGCATTTACTGCTTCGGCGGCGACGCGGTGCCCCGTGACAGCTACCAGCGCGTGCATGCCGCCCTGGCGCCGGAGCACATCATCAACGGCTACGGCCCGACCGAGACGGTGGTGACCCCGCTGATCTGGAAAGCCGACCGCGCTACCGACTGCGGCGCTGCCTACGCACCGATCGGCACGCGTATCGGCGACCGTTGCACCTATGTTCTGGCCGCCGACCTGAGCGTCCTGCCAGCCGGCCTGCAGGGTGAGCTGTACCTTGGTGGCCACGGCCTGGCCCGTGGCTACCTGGACCGGCCGGGCATGACCGCCGAGCGCTTCGTTCCCGATCCGCACGGCGAGCCAGGCGCGCGCCTGTACCGCAGTGGCGACCTGGTACGCGAGCGCCGCGATGGCGTGTTCGACTACCAGGGGCGAGTGGACAACCAGGTGAAAATCCGCGGCTTCCGCGTCGAACTGGGCGAAGTCGAGGCCCGCCTGCTGGCCCAGGCTGGCGTGCGCGATGCCGCCGTGGTCGCCCGGCCAGGCCCGAGCGGCCAGCAGTTGGTCGGCTATGTGGTGGCGTTGCAGCCAGGTCAGGCTGATGCCGCGTGGTGCGACGCGCTCAGGGCGAGCCTGCGCGAAGTGCTGCCGGACTACATGGTTCCAGCGCATGTCCTGTCGCTCGCCAGCATGCCGCTGACCCCCAACGGCAAGCTTGACCGCAAGGCGCTGCCGCAGCCTGAGGCCGGTCAGTCCCGACATGATCACCAGCCACCGCGTACCGCGCTGGAGCAGACGGTGGCGGCGATCTGGGCCGATGTGCTCAAGCTGCCGCAGGTGGGCTTGCACGATCACTTCTTCGAGCTGGGTGGTCACTCGTTGCTGGCCACCCAGGTCGTCGCCCGGGTGCGTCACGCCCTGCAGGTCGAGGTGGCGCTGCGCACCTTGTTCGAGCATGGCACCCTGCAGGCATTCTGCGCCCAGCTATCGGAGTCTGCCGACGCAGCGGTGCCCGCCATCGGCCTGGCCGATCGCTCGCGGGCGCTGGCATTGTCCTATGCCCAGGAGCGCCAGTGGTTCCTCTGGCAGCTGGCCCCGGACAGCGCCGCCTACCATATTCCGGTGGCCCTGCGCCTGCGTGGCGCGCTGCGTGTCGAAGCCCTGCGCCGGGCGTTCGAACACCTGGTGGCGCGGCACGAGAGCCTACGCACGGTGTTCGTTCATGCACAGGGGCGTACCGAGCAGGTGATACAGGCGCCGTACGCCTTCGAGCTGCCGCTGGAGGTGCTGGCCGATGCCAGCGATGCCGCGCTGCTGTCGCGGGTGGAACAGGAGGTCGCACGTCCGTTCGACCTCGGGCAGGGCCCGCTGCTGCGCGCCTGCCTGTTGCGCCAGGGCAGCGATGAACATGTGCTGGTGCTGGTGATGCATCACATCGTCAGCGATGGTGTGTCGATGCAGGTCATGGTCGACGAGCTGGTGGCCCTGTACGACGCCTTTGACCAGGGGCAGGCACCGAGCCTTGCGCCGTTGCCGATCCAGTACGCCGACTATGCCGTCTGGCAGCGCCAGTGGATGGATGCTGGTGAGCGTGAGCGGCAGCTGACCTATTGGGTCGAACGCCTGGGCGGCACGCAGCCTGTGCTCGAACTGCCGCTGGATCACCCGCGTCCGGCGATGCGCAGCCAAGCCGGTGCCAGTTTGACGCTGGCCCTGCCCGGTGAGCTGCAGCAGGCATTGCGCGCGCTGGCCAGGGAACAGGGGGTGACGCTGTTCATGCTGTTGCTGGCGGCTTACCAGACGTTGCTGCACCGCTACAGCGGCCAGTCCGACATCCGTGTCGGTGTGCCGATCGCCAACCGCAACCATGCTCGCACCGAAGGCATGATCGGCTTCTTCGTCAATACCCAGGTGCTCAAGGTCGAGTTCGCACCGCAGGCGACCTTTGCCGCGCTGCTCGGCCAGGTGCGCCAGGCGGCGCTGGAGGCCCAGGCCTACCAGGACCTGCCGTTCGAGCAACTGGTCGAGGCCCTGGCGCCGGAGCGCAACCTCAGCCACAGCCCGCTGTTCCAGGCACTGTTCAACTACCAGAGCGGCGCGCGCCGTGGCCAGGGCGCGCAACAGGCGCATGCCTTGAGCGTCGAAGGGCTGCAATGGGATACCGGTGTCGCCCAGTTCGACCTGACCTTGGATGTGTTCGACAGCGAAGAGGGCGTGCTGGCCTCGTTGGTGTATGCCACCGACCTGTTCGAGCGCTCT
>NZ_JAOCDI010000081.1:0-13088 GCF_029840855.1 Pseudomonas sp. GD03862 | reverse complement strand
GCCATCGGCCAAGGCCAGGTCAGTCGGTTGCGCGGGCGGCAGCAGGTCAGCCGAGGTGACCGAGCCCGGTTGCGATACGTTGCCAGCGGCGTCGGTGAGGGTGACTTGCAGGGTACTGCCGTCGTTCACGGCAGGGTCCATGGTGATGGCGAAGGTACCATCCGGATTCACCGTGCCCGTGGCAATTACGGTGCCTGCGTCATCGCGCACCTGAACGCTGGTACCGGCATCGCCACGACCGCTGAGCTGGCTGCCGGCAGCGCTGATCACCAGGTTGGTCGGTGCTTCAGGCGGGGTGGTGTCGCCATCGATGTCTGGGGCGGTGACCGAGCTGGTTGGCGATGTGTTGCCAGCGGCATCGGTCGCGGTGGCCTGTAGCACTTCGCCGTCAACTTGTGGCGGGTCGAGGGTGATGCTGAAGCTGCCGATAGCGCCAACTACCACGCTACCCAGCACAGTGGTGCCGTCGGCGGCCAGCACGCGTACGGTGCTGCCCGGTTCGGCACGGCCCGTGATAACGCTGCCGTCCGCGCTCACCGCCAGTTCGGTCGGTGCGGCAGGGGCGGTGACATCCGGTGCGGTGATCTGTGCGGGCAGCGAGGAAACGCCGCCGTCATCGATGGCGACCACGTCCAGCAGTTCGCCGTTGGCCTGAGGCGGGTCGAGGGTTACGGTGAAGCTGCCGTCGGGGCCCGCCACCACAGTGCCAATCAGCGTGCCGTTGGTGTCATGTACTTCCACACGGGTGCCGGCCGGCGCGGTACCGGTGAGGGTGGTGCCATCAGCATTGATGGCCAGATTGCTCGGGCTATCGGGCGCAGTGGTCAGCGGTACGTCGTACTCGGTAGCCACGGACGCATTGCCGCTTGGATCGGTCTGCACCAGGCTCAACTGCTCGCCCGGCTGCGCCGCCGGATCAAGATCAATCAGGAAAGTGCCATTGGCTCCCACAATACCCGTGCCGATCACGGTGCCACTGGCATCACGCACTTCGACAGTGGCGCCGGGTTCGCCGCGACCGCTCAGGGCCGTGCCACCAGGGCCGACCAGGATATCGGTGACCGCATCGGGCGGTGTGATGTCCGGCGCATCGAATTGCAATGGGGCAGAGCTGTTGCCGGCGGCATCCACCAGACGCACGTCGAGTGCTTCACCATTGGTCTGGGCCGGCGACAGGGTGAGGCTGAACAGGCCGTCGGCACCGACGACACCAGTACCGATGACAGCACCGCCGGCATCGCGTACCTGCACGGTGGCACCGGGCTCGCCGCGACCGGTAAAGGTGACGCCATCGGCCAGGGCCAGGTCAGTCGGTTGCGCGGGCGGCAGCAGGTCGGCCGAGGTGATCGAGCCCGGTTGGGATACGTTGCCGGCGGCGTCGGTGAGGGTGACTTGCAAGGTGCTGCCGTCGTTGACAGCAGGGTCCAGGGCGATGACGAAGGTGCCATCTGCAGCGACGGTGCCAGTCGCGAGGATGTTGCCGGCCGCGTCACTCACCTGCACGGTAGAGCCGGCTTCGCCTCGACCACTGAGCTGGCTGCCGGTAAGGCCGATCACCAGATTGGTCGGGGCTTCAGGCGGGGTGGTGTCGCCGCCATCGATGTCTGGGGCGGTGACGGAGCTGGCAACGGAAGTATTGCCAGCGGCATCGGTCGCCGTGGCCTGCAGCACTTCGCCGTCAACTTGTGGTGGGTTGAGGTTGAGGCTGAACACGCCGGTCGGGCCGACCACGGCAGTGCCCAGTTCAGTGCCGTCGGCAGCCACGATGCGCACGGTGCTGCCCGGTTCGGCACGGCCGGTGATAACGCTGCCGTCCGCGCTGACCGCCAGTTCGGTTGGGGCGGCAGGGGCGGTGATGTCGGGCGCGGTGATCTGGGCGGGCAGCGAGGAAATGCCGCCGTCATCGATGGCGACCACGTCCAGCAGTTCGCCGTTGGCTTGTGCGGGATTCAGTTCGATGCTGAAGCTGCCATCGGCGTTGGCAATGGCACTGCCAATCAGGGTGCCGTTGGCATCATGCACTTCCACACGGCTGCCAGCCGGCGCGGTACCGGTAACGGTGGTGCCATCAGCATCGATGGCCAGATTGCTCGGGCTGTTGGGCGCGGAGGTCAGTGGGACGTCGTACTCGGTAGCCACGGACGCATTGCCGCTTGTGTCGGTCTGCACCAGGCTCAACTGCTCGCCCGGCTGGGCCGCCGGATCAAGATCAATCATGAAAGTGCCATTGGCTCCCACAATACCCGTACCGATCACGGTGCCACTGGCATCACGCACTTCGACAGTGGCGCCGGGTTCACCGCGACCGCTCAGGGCCAGGCCGTCAGCGCCGACGGCAATGTTGCTCACCGCATCGGGCGGTGTGATGTCCGGCGCATCGAATTGCAATGGGGCAGAGCTGTTGCCGGCGGCATCCACCAGACGCACATCGAGTGCTTCACCATTGGCCTGGGCAGGCGACAGGGTGAGGCTGAACAGGCCGTCGGCACCGACGACACCGGTGCCAATCAGGTTGCCGGCTGCGTCGCGCACCTGCACGGTAGCGCCAGGCTCACCGCGACCGGTGAAGGTGACGCCATCGGCCAGGGCCAGGTCGGTCGGTTGTTCAGGGGCTGTAGTATCAGGGGTGTCGACGTCCGGTGCCGTGATGTTGGCAACTGGCGAGCTATTGCCTGCCGCGTCTGCAGCGCTGACCTCCAGGGCCTGGCCGTCGCTTTGTGGCGGTTGCAGGGTGATGCTGAACTGGCCGTCCGCACCGGCCACCGCAGTGCCCAGCAATACGCCACCTGCGCCTCGTACGGATACCGTCGAGCCGGGCTCGGCACGACCGGTGAGGGTGTTACCCTGCTCATTGATTGCCAGGTCGGTCGGCGCCAGTGGTGCAGTTGCGTCCGGTGCAGTGACAGTGCCAGGCGCCGAGACATTGCCGGCGGCGTCGGTCAGGGTGACATCAAGGTTTTCGCTGTTGATCTGCGGCGCATTCAACGTCACGTTGAAGTTGCCGTCGGCACCCACTGTGCCGCTGCCGATCAGGTTGCCGGCGGCGTCGCGGATGTTCACCGTGGTGCCTGCTTCGCCACGGCCGGTCAGACGCAGGCCATCCGGTGAAACCAGCAGGTCGATCGGCGTGGCCGGTGCGCTGGTGTCGGGGTCGGAACCGCCGCTGCTGCCCCCGCCTCCATTGTCCGCCGCTGCTGCTGCGCCGCCCACGCCCAGCAGGCTGAGACCGGCAATCGCCCAAGTTGGCATGGCGCTGCCTGCAGTACCGATGCCTGCGACCAGTTCGTCCAGTGAGGCCACTTCTTCGAAGGTGAAACCGGTGAACGCTGCCGCATCGTACTGGGCATGCCACAGGGTGCCGTCTTCGCCGACGAAGACCATATCGCTGCCGACCTCGGCCTGGTCCACGGCGAAGAAGTTACCGATGGTGACCTTTTCCCCCGACTTCAGGGTGACGATCAGGTCCTGCCCGCGCTGGGTGACCGTGGCCACTTTGTCTGGAGATACCGGTATCTGCACGACGCTGGGTGCTTTGAGATTGATATTGCCCCAGGCGCTCTGAGTGGCGACTTCGGATTGCTTATCGGCGACGACGATGTTGTCCATGGATGCTCCCTGCTGATATCCGGATCCCCCGGCCCGAGTGTTCGGGCCACAACCGGCGTAACAGAGCCCTGTCAGGGGTTTTACGCACAGCCTCGACCAGGCAGTCGACAAACGGGTGGTTAGGGAGATATAGCAGCCGGTGGGGAAGCAACCAGATGGCTTTCTGGGTTAATCCTTTGGTAGAAAAACCTCAGCGAAGCCCAAGCCTGCGGGCCAAACGGCTCAGGTTTGCGCGGTCCAGACCGAGTTCGCGGGCCGCTGCTGCCCAGTTGTCCTGATGCCGCTGCAGGCAGGCTTCGATCACCTGTCGCTGGTAAATGTCGACGGCTTCACGCAAGCCGCCTTCAGGCGGGGTGACCACTTGCAGCGGTGCAGCGGGGGAGGGCAGCGTGCCTGGCGTGGCTGCCGACACACGCAGGTCCAGGTCGATGGCTTCGAGGGTGAGGATACGTGGCCGATCAGGGTGCTGGCCCAGCGCCTTGAGTGCCGAGCGGCCGATCAGGTGTTCCAGTTCGCGCACATTGCCTGGCCAGTCGTAGGCGATCAACGCGGCTTGGGCCTCATGGCTCAGGCGCAGGCTGTTCAGGCCAAGCCGTGAACGGTTCTGTTCGAGGAAGTAGCCCGCCAATAGCAGCACGTCACGCCCACGTTCGCGCAACGGTGGCACGTGCAGCGGGTATACGCTGAGGCGGTGATAGAAGTCGGCGCGGAAGTTGCCCGTACGCACCTCGGCAGCCAGGTCGCGGTTGGTCGCGGCGATCAGGCGCACGTCCACCCGGTGCTCGCGGTCCGAACCCAGGCGTTGCAGTTGGCCGCTTTGCAGCACGCGTAACAGCTTGGCCTGGACCGTCAGCGGCAGTTCGCCCACTTCGTCGAGGAACAGTGTGCCGCCGTTGGCCAGTTCGAACTTGCCGCGGCGCTCACCATGCGCGCCGGTGAAGGCGCCGCGCACATGGCCGAACAGTTCGCTTTCCACCAAGGTGTCGGGCAGGGCGGCGCAGTTGAGGCTGACCAGCGGCTTGTCGGCGCGGCTACTGGCTCGGTGCAGGGCCTGGGCCACCAGCTCCTTGCCGACCCCGGTTTCGCCGGTGATCAGCACGGTCAGGTCGCTGCTGCCGACCAGACGAATTTCCTCCACCAGGCGTTTATGCGCGGCGCTCTGGCCAATCAGCTCTCTATCCTGGCCGCTGGCCTGGCGGTAGAGCTCGGCGCGATGGTGTTCGTCTTCGGCGCGCAGGGCCAGGTGCTCGATACGCTCGGCCACGGTAACGGTGGCGGCAGCCAGGCTGGCAAAGGCCTGCAGGGCATCCAGCTCCAGGCTCTGGAACTGCCCGGGGGTGAGGGCGTCGAGGGTGACCAGGCCCCATGGGCGCTCATCGACCATCAACGGGCAGCCCATGCAGTCGTGCACTTCAAGGTCGGCATCGGGGGCATTGACCAAACCATCGTAGGGGTCGGGCAGTTCGGAGTCGCTGGCGAAACGGGTGGGTTCCGGGCGGCTGAGCAGTATCTGGAAACGCGGGTGCTCGCTGACCCGAAAGCGCCGGCCGAGGGTGTCGGGGCTAAGGCCATCCACTGCCAGCGGCACCAGCCATTCCCCGTCCAGTCGCAGCAGTGCTGCAGCATCGCACGGCAGCAGGCCGCGCATGGCTTGCAACAGGCGGCGGTAGCGTTCCTGGTCGGGCAAATCGCGGGACAGGTCGCTGACCAGAGGCAGCAGGGTGGTGAGAAGTGGCTTTGTAGTCATAAGGACTCCTGTGGGTCGATATGACTATACATAGGGGTGGGTCGTTTTGACATGACCTGCATCAAACCCCTGATTTTGCTGGCGATAAAAGTTGGCACGATTGCTGTAATGGCAGGGGCAGTCATTTGAAGCCACAGGCTCAGGAGTTGTTGCAATGCTCAATGCCGAACAACGTGCAATCATCAAGGCCACTGTACCTCTGCTGGAAAGCGGCGGCGAAGCGCTGACCACCCACTTCTACAAGATGATGCTCAGCGAGTACCCCGAGGTACGGCCGCTGTTCAACCAGGCCCACCAGGCCAGTGGCGATCAGCCGCGTGCGCTGGCTAACGGCGTGTTGATGTATGCCCGCCATATCGACCAGCTGGAGCAACTGGGCGGCCTGGTCGGGCAGATCATCAACAAGCATGTTGCCCTGCAGATTCTGCCGGAGCACTACCCGATTGTCGGAAGCTGCCTGCTGCGCGCCATCGAGGAAGTGCTGGGCAAGGACATTGCCACACCTGCGGTGATCGACGCCTGGGGCGCGGCCTATGGCCAGCTGGCCGACATTCTGATTGGCGCTGAAGAAAACCTCTATAAAGAGAAGGAAGAGGCCGAGGGTGGCTGGCGCGGTACCCGTGAATTCCGCCTGGTACGCCGCGAGCAGGAAAGCAGCGAGATCGTTTCGTTCTACTTCGCCCCGGTGGATGGCATGCCGGTGCTCAAGGCAGAACCTGGCCAGTACATCGGTCTGAAACTGGACATTGACGGTGCCGAGCAGCGCCGCAACTATTCCCTGTCGGCGCTGTGCGACGGCAAGGAATACCGCATCAGCGTCAAGCGCGAGGCGGGCGGCAAGGTCTCCAACTACCTGCACGATGAGCTGATGGTGGGCGATACCCTGCAACTGTTCCCGCCTGCGGGTGACTTCACCCTGGCAGCCAGCGACAAGCCGCTGGTGCTGATCAGCGGAGGGGTGGGCATTACCCCGACCCTGGCGATGCTGCAGGCAGCACTGCAAACCCGGCGCGAGGTGCATTTCATCCACTGTGCGCGTAACGGCGCGGTGCATGCCTTCCGGGACTGGATCGATGGCCTGGCGGCGCGTCATCCACAGCTCAAGCGCTTCTACTGCTATGCCGAGCCGGAAGGTGGCGCTGCGGCCGATGCCGTGGGTTTGCTGAGTGAAGACCTGCTCGCCGAGTGGCTGCCGCAGGAGCGTGACGTGGATGCCTACTTCCTTGGGCCCAAGGGCTTCATGGCGGCGGTCAAGCGCCAGCTGAAGGGCCTGGGTGTGCCCGAGCAGCAGAGCCGCTACGAGTTCTTCGGGCCGGCGGCAGCGCTGGAGTGATGTAGCGCCTGTGCCGGCCTCTTCGCGGGCAAGCCCGCTCCCACAGGTATTGCACCGGTCTTGAATGTGGTGCCGTCTCTGTAGGAGCGGGTTTACCCGCGAAGGGGCCGGTACAGGCCTATAGCGTACTCGTCCCCCGCTGCAGCACACTTTTCTGCCTATATATAAAGAAGAGATGAAAGCACCTGCGCAGCTTTCATCCTTAATCATCCTTTAATCACGGTATCCTTCACTCCCGGGTGTCGAGGGGCTTGCCCCTGCGCGGCACCTGGGCAGCCTTTTTTGCCGCCCGGCGTTGAACCGACGTCGTTGCGGCCGGTCTCAGCCACACTGGATAGCCCTGCGCAGTGCTTCCGCGACGCTCCCTCGGCATGCTCACAGGCCATGCCCAGCGTGTAGACTTGCGCCCAGGCAGGCGGACCACGCTGCCACTATCCATCGAAGGAACCGGCAATGAACGAACAAACATCGCGCCTGAATCGGGAACGGCGCTTTCTGGTGCTGTTGGGGCTGATCTGCCTTTCACTGATCGGCGGCGCCCTCTACATGCAGGTGGTGCTAGGCGAGGCACCCTGCCCGTTGTGCATCCTGCAGCGTTATGCGTTGCTGTTCATTGCCGTGTTTGCCTTCATCGCTGCGGCGATGCCCGGGCGCCGCAGCCTGACCTTCTTCGAGGCGTTGGTGGTGCTCAGTGCAATTGGCGGAATCGTTGCGGCGGGCAACCATGTGTATATACTCGCCAACCCCATGGTCAGTTGCGGTATCGATACCCTGCAGCCGATCGTGGATGACCTGCCACTGGCAAAGCTGTGGCCCCTGGCGTTTCAGGTCGACGGCTTCTGCAGCACGCCGTATCCGCCGATCCTCGGCCTGTCGCTGGCGCAATGGGCACTTGTGGCGTTCGTGCTGACCGCCGTCCTGGTCCCGCTCGGTATCTACCGCAATCGACGCCAGGCTTAGACAAAAGTCCCGAATTGCATGGGGTCTTTTGCACCGCATGAGAAGAGGGAAAAGTTGCGCACCGCTTGATCCAGATCAACCCGCAGGCCTTGCAGGATGCGGCTTTGAGGCCTATCAAGCGGGGTGCGACAAACTGTCGCGAAGTTGAATTATCGAGCAGCATTGTTACGGATTCTGTAAAAGACTGTTGCTCAATAAGTCATAGTCAAGGGTTGGCGACCTATCTACAATCGCCCCCAATTTCCGTTCGGCACTGCTTGCGAGTCGCAGGATTGAAGGAAGCCTCAGCGCTCCTTTTTGCTGACTTCGTCAAGTTTCGCCCAACGGCGATACCGGGCGGACACCCCTCCGCGTTTTCCCGCACCAAATGGACTTGGTCTGAAGTACAGGCCTGTTGCCTACGAAACCATAAGCACCGCTAACCCGCTTGAAGCCAAGGTCCTGCAGTCGGACCCCAGGCAGGAGCGAGTACGGGCGCGAAATGCCTCACTTGGCAGGACGAAGTGTTGGCTACCAAAACACAAATTGCATTGAAGCAAGCTGATCTAGAGGTCGTGAGATGAGTAAAAAGCGTTACCCCAGACTGTTTGGCATATTGCCCTTTTTAGGCATGCTTTTACTCAGTGGGTGCAACTGGACCCTGCTCGACCCGAAGGGCCAGGTCGGCATTGAGCAAAAGAACCTGATCCTGATCGCTACCGGCCTGATGCTGCTGGTGGTAATCCCTGTGATCATCATGACCCTGGCGTTCGCCTGGAAGTACCGTGCTTCCAACAAGGCAGCCACCTACACCCCTGACTGGTCGCACTCGACCAAGATCGAGGCCGCGGTATGGATCATCCCGATCCTGATCATCATCGCCCTGGGTTACGTCACCTACCACTCCACCCACAAGCTGGACCCTTATCGTCCGCTGGATTCGGACGTTAAGCCGATTCAGATCGACGTGGTCGCGCTGGACTGGAAGTGGCTGTTCATCTACCCGGAGCAGGGCATTGCCACGGTCAACAAGATCGTCTTCCCGGCTAACACTCCGGTCAACTTCCGCGTCACTTCCGACGCCGTGATGAACTCGTTCTTCATCCCGGGCCTGGGCGGTCAGATCTACGCCATGGCCGGCATGACCACCAAGCTGCACCTGATCGCCAACGAAAACGGCGAATTCGACGGTATCAGCGCCAACTACAGCGGTGCTGGCTTCACCGGCATGAAATTCAAGGCTACTGCCACCTCTCAGGAAGACTTCGACAAGTGGGTCGCTGAAGTCAAGCAGTCGCCGAAGAAGCTGGACAAGGCCGAATACGACGCCTTGGCCAAACCAAGCGAAAACAACCCGGTCGCGCTGTATAGCGAGGCTTCGCCTGAGCAGTTCCAGCTGATCGTCGACAAGTACGAAGGCATGAACCGCGGTCGTAGCCACGAAGAAGCAGGCAGCAAAGATCTGGCCACAACCAAGGGTGTGGAATCGAGTATGCAACCAGCTGCCGGTGCAGAGGAGTAAGAGATGTTCGGTAAATTAAGCCTGGAGGCGATACCCTATCACGAGCCGATAGTCATGGTGACGCTTGCCATGATCGCGCTCGGCGGTATCGCTGTCGTCGGTCTTATCACCTATTTCCGCAAGTGGACCTACTTGTGGAGCGAGTGGCTGACTACTGTCGACCACAAAAAGATCGGCGTGATGTACATCATCGTCGCGATGGTCATGCTGCTGCGCGGCTTTGCCGACGCCATCATGATGCGTACCCAGCTGGCTGCCGCAACCGGCGGCTCCGAAGGCTACCTGCCGCCTGAACACTATGACCAGATCTTCACCGCTCACGGTGTGATCATGATCATCTTCATGGCGATGCCGTTCTTCACCGGCCTGATGAACCTGGCGGTTCCTCTGCAGATCGGTGCACGTGACGTTGCCTTCCCGTTCCTGAACTCCCTGAGCTTCTACCTGCTGCTGGCAGGCGTGCTGCTGGTCAACATCTCGCTGGGCGTTGGTGAATTCGCCAAGACCGGCTGGGTTGCCTATCCGCCGCTCGCGGGCATTCAGTACAGCCCTGGGGTGGGTGTCGACTACTACATCTGGGCGCTACAGCTATCCGGATTGGGTACGACGCTTACCGGCGTGAACTTCCTCGTCACCGTGATGAAGATGCGCGCACCTGGCATGAAACTGATGGACATGCCGATCTTCACCTGGACCTGCACCTGGGCCAACGTGCTGATCGTCGCTTCGTTCCCGATTCTGACTGCTGCACTCGCTCTGCTGACTGTTGACCGTTATCTGGACTTCCACATCTTCACCAACGAGCTTGGTGGGAACCCGATGATGTACGTCAACCTGTTCTGGGCGTGGGGTCACCCTGAGGTTTACATCCTGATCCTGCCGGCCTTCGGCGTGTTCTCGGAAGTAACTTCGACGTTCTCTGGCAAACGCCTGTTCGGCCACCACTCGATGATTTACGCATCGGGCGCGATCGCCATCCTCGGCTTTGCTGTATGGCTGCACCACTTCTTCACCATGGGTGCCGGCGCCAGCGTCAACACCTTCTTCGGCCTGGCGACGATGCTGATCTCCATTCCGACCGGTGTGAAGCTGTTCAACTGGCTGTTCACCATGTACCAAGGCCGTGTGCGCTTCACCGCACCGATGCTCTGGACCCTGGGCTTCATGGTCACCTTCTCCATCGGTGGCATGACCGGCGTACTGCTGGCCGTTCCGGGTGCTGACTTCGTCCTGCACAACAGCCTGTTCGTAATTGCGCACTTCCACAACGTGATCATCGGTGGCGCGGTATTCGGCTACATCGCCGGTTTCGCCTTCTGGTTCCCGAAAGCCTTCGGCTTCACCCTGAACGAGAAGTGGGGCAAAGCTGCCTTCTGGTTCTGGCTGTCGGGCTTCTACGTTGCGTTCATGCCGCTGTACGCCCTGGGCTTCATGGGCATGACCCGTCGTCTGAACCACTCCGACAACCCACTGTGGGAACCCTACCTGTACGTAGCCGTTGTCGGCGCCGTGCTGATCCTGTTCGGTATCGCTTGCCAGCTGATCCAGATCGTCGTTTCGGTCCGCGACCGCAACCAGAACCTGGACGTGACCGGCGACCCATGGGGCGGCCGTACCCTGGAATGGTCGACTTCTTCGCCACCTCCGTTCTACAACTTCGCTCACATGCCTGAGAAAGTTGGTCTGGACTGCTGGCACGAAGCCAAGGAAGCAGGCGTTGCGTACAAGGCCCCGGCCAAGTACGAAGCCATTCACATGCCGAGCAACACCGCTACCGGTCTGTTCATGGGCCTGTTCCTGACTGTCTTCGGCTTCGCCTTCATCTGGCACATCTGGTGGCTGGTTGGCGCGAGCCTGGTTGCAACCATCGCTGTCTTCGTTCGCCACGCTGCACGTGACGACCAGGGCTACATGGTTCCGGCCGAAGAAGTGGCGCGCATCGAAGGCGAGCGTATGAAAGCGCTGGCCAAAGCAGGTGCTCTGCCTGCCGGCGCACGTGTCGAATCGTTTGAGCGGGTGTAATCAATGTCCAGTCAAGTAATGCACGGCGCTGCTCATGGTCACGACCATGGGCACGACGACCACCACCACGACTCGGGCCAGATGACCGTACTGGGCTTCTGGCTGTACCTGATGACCGACTGCATCCTGTTTGCGTCGCTCTTCGCCACCTACGCGGTGCTGTCCGGCAGTTTTGCCGGCGGCCCGTCGGGTCATGACATCTTCCAGCTCGATTTCGTAGCTGTTGAAACGCTGCTCCTGCTGCTGTCCTCGATCACCTTCGGCTTCGCCATGCTGAAGATGTTCGATGGCAAGAAAGCTGGCGTACTGGGCTGGTTGGCTGTGACCTTCCTGTTCGGTGCAGGCTTCATCGCGATGGAAATCTATGAGTTCCATCACCTGATCAGCGAGGGCTTCGGCCCGCAGCGCAGTGGCTTCCTGTCGGGCTTCTTCGCCCTGGTAGGTACCCACGGTCTGCACGTGACTGCTGGTCTGATCTGGATGGCAATCATGATGTACCAGATCAACAAGCACGGCATCACGCCGACCGCCAAGACCCGCATGAGCTGCCTGAGCCTGTTCTGGCACTTCCTGGACGTGGTCTGGATCTGCGTATTCACCGTCGTTTACCTGCTGGGGGTTCTGTAATGGCTAACGCACACGACACTCATCACGAAGGTAATCACGGCAGCGTCAAGTCGTACATGATCGGTTTTGTACTGTCGATCATCCTGACTGCTATCCCGTTCGGCCTGGCCATGACCGCCAGCCTGCCGAAGAACCTGACCGTTCTGATCATTGTTGCCATGGCCGTGATCCAGGTAGTTGTTCACCTGGTTTACTTCCTGCACATGGACCGCTCGAAAGAGCAACGCAACAACGTTTCGACGTTCCTGTTCACCACCCTGGTGATCGCTCTGCTTGTCGGCCTGTCGCTGTGGATCATGTTCAGCATCCACTTCGAAATGTTGGCCAAGTGAGGTAAGACTGCATGTCCGTTAAGCACTTTATCCAAATCACCAAACCGGGGATCATTTTCGGTAACGTGCTTTCCGTGGCAGGCGGTTTCTTCCTTGCCTCGAAGGGCCATGTGGATTTCGCCCTGTTCCTGGCGGTGGTGATCGGTACTTCGCTGGTGGTTGCGTCCGGATGCGTGTTCAACAACTGCATCGACCGTGACATCGACCACAAGATGGAGCGCACCAAGAACCGTGTCATGGTTCAGGGCGGCATGTCGCTGCCCCTCGCGCTGATCTACGCCACCCTGCTCGGGGTGGCGGGTTTCAGCCTGCTGTATGTCCAGGCCAACCCGCTGTCTGCGTTCTGCGCACTGATTGGCTTTGTCGTCTACGTCGGTTTCTACAGCCTGTGGCTGAAGCGTAAATCGGTGCACGGCACCTTGGTTGGCAGCCTGTCGGGTGCCATGCCTCCGGTGATCGGCTACTGCGCTGTGAGCAACAGCTTCGACCTGGCTGCGGTAACCCTGCTGGTGATGTTCAGCCTTTGGCAAATGCCGCACAGCTTTGCCATCGCGATCTTCCGCTTCAAGGATTACAGCGCTGCCAACATTCCGGTTCTGCCGGTGGCACGTGGCATCCTCGCGGCGAAAAAGCAGATCGTGCTGTACGTGCTGGCCTTCGTGCTCGCTACCCTGATGCTTACCCTCGGCGGTTACGCCGGCCTCGGCTACCTGGCCGTGGCTGCTGCCATGGGCCTGTACTGGCTGTACATGGCCTGGGGTGGTTACAAGGCCGAGGACGACAGCAAGTGGGCCCGCAAGGTGTTCGGCTTCTCCATCCTCACCGTCACTGCCCTGAGCGTGATGATGGGTGTGGATAGCCAGACCGCTGCGGACGTGCTGATGACCTACGCTCGCTGAAACTGCTGCCTGTTTCACGAAAACCCCGGCCTCTGCGTCGGGGTTTTTTTATAGGTTTTTT
>NZ_JAOCDI010000080.1:0-13121 GCF_029840855.1 Pseudomonas sp. GD03862 | reverse complement strand
GCTCGGCATCGGGCGCTGGCGGCTGATGGCAGAAGAAGTTCAGGTTCAGCGGGCGCCCCGGGCAGCCGGCGCGGAATGCAGCGATCTCGGCACGCACTTGTTCGCCGCTGAGCATGGCGCAGGGCAGGGCGCCCAAGCCACCTGCCTGGCCCACGGCAATGGCCATGGCCGAGCCGGTCGCCCCCGCCATGGGTGCCTGCAGAATGGGCAGCTCGATGCCCAGCAGGTCGAGGATACGGCGGTCGGGCCAATGGCTCATGCGATTCTCCTTGCGTGGGGCGAGCGCTGCGGCGGGGGCTTGCGGCGAGTCTTACAGGGCCTTGCTGACCTGGATGTCGCTGATTTTCTCGGCGTCTTCGCCGTGGATCTTGCGCAGGGCCTCGAGGGCTTGCTCTTGCGAGGCATCGGGCATCAGCGCGAAATCCCAGCGACGCTGGCCGTCGAGCTTGTATTTGATGACGTACTTGATGGTCTGGGTCATGGTGGCCTTATCTGAGTTTCGACGACGAGCGACGGATGATCTTGATCTTGTGGGTCAGCGTTGGCTTGCGGGTGACCGAGATCGGGCGAGTGGTGACGGTATCGATGGTGATGTTCCAGAAGCCGGTGCTGGGTACGGTGATCTTCGCCGGAAACTTCTCGAAATGGCCGCCGTGGTAGGTATGACGGCCGCCGTTCTTGAAGCTGCGGAAGTTGGCGTCGTTCATCAGGCGGATATTGCAGCGCTGGGAGCACTCGATGACGACAATATCGTCCTCGTTGAGGTGCTCGCGCTGGTGTACGAATTTCATGTGATGCTCCGCAAGGTTTGGATCTGCAAAAGCAAAAGATACCACGATGTGCCGTTACACTGCCGCGTTGATCGCCGGGCGTAGATAATTCTGCCAAAGCAGGGAGCAAAACCGCCTGGATGTGGTCGAAGCGAATTCTTGAAGGCAGAGGTGCAGCAAATGAAGTGGATGGTGGCGGCGTTGTCGGTGACGCTCGGTGGCTGCGTGAGCGTCGCGGAGCTGGAGCAATCGCGTGAAACGATGGATGT
The DNA here is from genome assembly GCF_029840855.1 of Pseudomonas sp. GD03862. NCBI lineage: Bacteria > Pseudomonadati > Pseudomonadota > Gammaproteobacteria > Pseudomonadales > Pseudomonadaceae > Pseudomonas > Pseudomonas sp. GD03862. Next base: position 12,082 of record NZ_JAOCDI010000080.1, on the reverse strand, counting down.
GATCTCTGGCAAGAGCCCACGCGCCTATGCCGACTGCGTAAAGGAGAAGCTTGCCGATACGCGTGACCCGCTGACCGAAGAGCAGCGTGGCGACGGCCTACGGCTGATCGTACCGCAGAAAATCACCTCAGGTGCCGGCCCGGCGGCGCTGGTGGATATCGACAAGCGCGGCAGCGGCAGCAGCATCAAACTGCACGAGCGGCTGAATAACTTCCCGCTGCGCCTTGGCGATGTGCGCACTGCCGCAACACAGTGCATCTCCGGAAGTTGATCTGAAGCAACGGGTCCTCCTTTCTCTGCTTATATGTTTTAAGCCTAAACATATAACAAAAGAAAAGGAGATTCGTGATGACACCGTTGAGACGCGTGATGATCGGCAGCTTGCTGATCCTGATCTGGCCAACGGCACATGCCGCTGATGGTCAGAAGGTCTTCACCCAGGGTGGGGCCAACCCCGCCGCCATGGCCTGCCTGGGTTGCCATGGCCCGGACGGCAATGGCATTGCGGCTGCCGGCTTTCCACGTTTGGCTGGGCTACCGGCCGGTTATCTTGCCAAGCAGTTGCAGGACTGGCGCAACGGCAGCCGCAAGCAGCCAGTGATGGAACCTTTGGCCAAGGCCCTGAGCGACGACGAAATCAAGGCCGTCAGTACCTACCTGGCCAGCCTGCCGGCAGCGCCCGCTGGCGACCTGCACCGCCAGCAGATTGCCGATGACCCGACTACCCGCATGGCCCTGTACGGCGACTGGAGCCGGCAGATTCCTGGTTGCGTGCAATGCCACGGGCCGGGTGGCGGCGGGGTGGGCGAACACTTCCCGCCCTTGGCCGGCCAGCCCGCCAGTTACCTGGTGGCACAGCTCAATGCCTGGCGCGACGGTAGCCGCAGCAATGACCCCAACCAGCTGATGGTCGGCGTGGCCAAGGCCATGACCGATGAGGAGATCAAGGCCGTTGCCGAGTTCTTCGCCCGCCCCGCCAGCCAGGAGGTCACGCCATGAAAACCCTGATTCCCGCCTTGTTGCTGCTGGCCGTGGGCAGCGCCCAGGCCACGCCGATCGCCATGGAAGACCAGTCGCAGTTGAAGGTTCCCGGTGTGCAGGCAGCACCGCAGTTCGTGCCGCCTGCTGAGCGTGAGTTGCCCGATAATGCCTTTGGCAAAATGGTGCGTGAAGGCCACGCCTTGTTCGTCGACACCCGCCGACTGATGCCCGAGGCGGTGGGCAACGGCATGAACTGCAGTAACTGCCACCTCGATCAGGGGCGGTTGGCGCACTCGGCGCCGCTGTGGGGGGCCTACCCGATGTACCCGGCCTATCGCAAGAAGAATGACAAGGTCAACACCTTCGCCGAGCGTATCCAAGGGTGTTTTCAGTTCAGCATGAACGGCAAGCCGCCGGCCGCTGACAGCCCGCAGATGACGGCATTGGCGGTGTATTCATACTGGCTGTCGACCAAGGCGCCGACCGGTGTGGAGATTGCCGGACGTGGTTATCCGGAGGTGGCACAACCCAAGGGCGGTTATGACTTCAAGCGCGGCCAGCAGGTTTACCGTGAGCAATGCGCGATTTGCCATGGCGATAACGGTGAAGGGCAAAAGGTCGCAGGCGAGTACGTAATGCCGCCGCTTTGGGGCAAGGACTCCTACAACTGGGGGGCCGGCATGCACCGCATCAATACCGCGGCGTCGTTCATCAAGTACAACATGCCGCTTGGCAAGCCGGGCAGCCTCAGCGATCAGCAGGCCTGGGATGTGGCGGCGTGGATCAACCGCCACGAGCGGCCACAGGACCCGCGGTTGGTAGAGGGATCCATCGAGAAGACGCGGGTGAAGTTTCATGCCAATGATGGGGTTAACCTGTATGGTCAGCAGGTTGATGGGGTGCTGATCGGACAAGGGACGGGTAGCTGAGGTAAGCCGGTGGCGGCCTCTTGGCGCGTGAGCCCGTCGGAGAGGCCGCCACCGGCACGCTGATTTCCCTGTCATCCAACGGTCATGTATGACAGCAATATTTACGATCCCCCGGAACTATCTACACTGGGATATCTCTATGATGGCAACGGTCGTTATCGGGGGCATTGTAAGGTGACTGCCGCCTGATTAGACTGCGCCGAATTCCACAGGCCTAGCCTTTTGTAAGGACGTATATGATCAAAAAATGCTTGTTCCCGGCAGCCGGCTACGGCACGCGCTTCTTGCCTGCTACCAAAGCCATGCCCAAGGAAATGCTGCCGGTGGTCAACAAGCCACTGATCCAGTATGGCGTTGAAGAAGCATTGGATGCAGGTCTGAACGAGATCTCCATCGTTACCGGGCGCGGCAAGCGCGCCCTGGAAGACCACTTCGACATCAGCTACGAGCTGGAAAACCAGATCAAAGGCACCGACAAGGAAAAATACCTGGTCGGTATTCGTCGTCTGCTCGACGAGTGCTCGTTCTCGTACACGCGCCAGACCGAAATGAAGGGCCTCGGCCACGCCATTCTCACTGGCCGCCCACTGATCGGCGACGAGCCGTTCGCGGTGGTGCTGGCGGACGACCTGTGCGTCAACCCGGAAGGTGACGGCGTACTGACTCAGATGGTCAAGCTGTACAAACAGTACCGCTGCTCGATCGTCGCCATCCAGGAAGTCGACCCGCAGGAAACCAACAAGTATGGTGTGATCGCCGGTGAGATGATCCGCGACGACATCTTCCGTGTGACCAACATGGTCGAAAAACCGGCCCCGGAAGACGCGCCTTCGAACCTGGCGATCATCGGCCGTTACATCCTGACCCCGGATATCTTCGACATCATCGCCAACACCAAGCCAGGCAAAGGCGGTGAAATCCAGATCACCGATGCCCTCCTGCAGCAGGCGAAGGATGGCTGCGTGATTGCCTATAAGTTCAAGGGCAAGCGTTTCGACTGCGGTGGCGCCGAAGGCTACATCGACGCGACCAACTTCTGCTTCGAGAACTACTACAAGACTGGCAAGGCTTACTGATAAGCCCTGCTGGCCTCAAAGCCATCCTTCGGGATGGCTTTTTTGTGTGCGCCAGGCATGGCGCGTTGCGCGTTAGCGCAACCAGCTTGGTTGTGGTGGCCTCGTTGGTGACTTGGGGGTGAAAGTCCTCTACACACCCGGCAAGGGGAAGTGTTAGCCAGAGGCAAGGGTGTCGTGGGCGACTACGAATCTGAAGGAAGCCCGAGGCAAAATGCTGGCCTGACGAACAGGAAGCGGATCAGGCGGCGCAGCGGGGCAAGACGGCCATAATCGTCAAAGCCCAATACTTGCACGGAACGCTGCGACGTAAATCCGACAGGCATAAGCAGGAAGGTCACGCGAATTACCCTGGGAGATCTGTACGCTTGCCTTGGTGCTACCGAGCGTCGAGAGGCGACGGGATGAGCGTGCAGAAGTCAGCCGAGGCCGTAGTAAGTGGCGGTTAACCGCGTCACCAAGGGCCGAACAGGTTATGCCGCCAGTAGGCGTCACTGTCTCGTTGGTAGCCGCAATGCAGAAATTTCCTAAAACGGAATCTGTCACTCCGAATCCCGGCCAGAAGCCGAGGATGATGCCTGACAGCGCAAAGGTATCGACGGCGTCATCGGCGTGGACGAACGCAGAGCCGGACACGCTGATGGAGCGGGTGCTCGCACCGGCCAACCTCAGACGTGCGTATAAGCGCGTAGTCAGCAATAAGGGAGCGCCGGGTGCCGATGGCATGACGGTCGCCGACCTTGCAGGCTATGTGAATCAGTATTGGCCAATCCTCAAAGGCAGATTGCTGGCCGGTGAATACCATCCCCAAGCCGTACGTGCGGTTGAAATTCCCAAGCCGCAGGGCGGCACGCGGCAACTGGGAATTCCCACCGTCGTGGATCGCCTGATCCAGCAGGCATTGCTGCAACAACTCACGCCATTCTTCGATCCTCTGTTCTCGGATTTCAGCTACGGCTTCCGTCCGGGCAGGAGCGCGCATCAAGCTGTCGAGATGGCCCGTGCCCATGTGGCATCGGGGCACCGGTGGTGCGTGGAAGTCGATCTGGAGAAGTTCTTTGATCGGGTCAACCACGACATCCTCATGGCCTGTATCGAGCGCCGGGTCAAAGATAAGTGCGTACTTAGGCTTATCCGTCGCTACCTTGAAGCGGGAGTCATGTCAGGCGGTGTCGTCAGTCCACGGCAGGAAGGGACGCCGCAAGGCGGCCCGCTCTCGCCGCTGCTGTCGAATATCCTGCTCGATGAATTTGACCGCGAACTGGAGCGGCGGGGCCATCGCTTCGTGCGCTATGCCGATGACGCGAACATTTATGTGCGCAGTCCTCGGGCTGGCGAACGGGTACTGGCTAGTGTCGAGCGCTTCCTGAGTCAACGTTTGAAACTGACGGTGAATCAGAAGAAGAGTCGAGTCGCGAGAGCCTGGAAGTGTGATTACTTGGGTTATGGGATGAGCTGGCATCAGCAGCCAAGGTTGCGGGTGGCAACGGTGAGCCTGAGTCGCCTGCGCGACCGGCTCGCAGAGCTGCTATGCGGCGCACGGGGCCGCAAGATGGCAAACACCATCGAGCGGATAAACCCCGTACTACGAGGTTGGGCGGGTTACTTCAAGCTCAGCCAGAGCAAGCGGCCACTTGAGGAGCTGGATGGCTGGATCAGGCACAAACTCCGCTGTGCCATTTGGCGCCAATGGAAACAGCCCTCTACGAGGGCGCGCAACCTGATGCGTCTGGGCTTAAGCGAGGAGCGTGCCTGTAAATCGGCCTATAACGGCCGAGGCCCATGGTGGAACTCGGGGGCGCCACATATGAATCAGGCGCTGCCGAAGAAACTATGGGACCGACTCGGACTGGTCTCGATACTGGATACGATCAACCGGCTTAGCCGCATAGCTTGAACCGCCGTGTACGGAACCGTACGCACGGTGGTGTGAGAGGACGGCGGGTGTGAGCCCGCCTCCTACTCGATTGCGGCGGCCAACGGCGGTATGCTGGACGCCTGCCTGGGAGAGTGAATACATGGCCTTCGATTTTGATCTGTTCGTGATTGGCGCCGGGTCCGGTGGTGTGCGCGCAGCGCGTTTTGCTGCCGGTTTTGGCGCAAAAGTGGCAGTGGCTGAAAGCCGCTACCTGGGGGGGACCTGCGTCAACGTCGGTTGTGTGCCGAAAAAACTGCTGGTATACGGCGCGCACGTTGCCGATGAGCTGGAGCAAGCCGCGGGTTTCGGCTGGACGTTGGAAGAGGGGCATTTCGACTGGGGTACCCTGATTGCCAACAAGAATCGGGAAATCGAGCGCCTTAACGGCATCTACCGTAACCTGCTGGTCAACAGCGGGGTGACCCTGTTGCAGGGCCACGCGCGTCTGACGGGTGCCAACGAAGTGGAAGTGGACGGTCAGCGCTACACCGCCGAGCATATCCTCATCGCTACCGGTGGCTGGCCGCAGGTTCCGGACATCCCTGGCAAGGAACTGGCCATCACATCCAACGAAGCTTTCTACCTCAAGGACTTGCCGCGCCGCGTGCTGGTGGTGGGTGGGGGTTATATTGCCGTCGAATTCGCCGGCATCTTCCAGGGCCTGGGGGCCGACACCACACTGCTGTACCGTGGCGACCTGTTCCTGCGCGGCTTCGATGGCTCGGTGCGCACCCACCTGAAGGAAGAACTGGAAAAACGCGGCCTCGACCTGCAGTTCAACGCCGACATCCAGCGCATCGACAAGCTTGAAGATGGTCGCCTGAAAGCCACGCTCAAGGACGGCCGCGAGCTGGTAGCCGACTGTGTGTTCTATGCCACCGGCCGGCGCCCGATGCTGGACAATCTGGGCCTGGAGAACACCGGCGTCGAGCTGGATGAGCGCGGTTACATCCGGGTCGATGAGCAGTACCAGACCACCGCGCCCTCGATTCTCGCCATTGGCGATGTGATCGGCCGTGTGCAGTTGACCCCAGTGGCCTTGGCTGAAGGCATGGCCGTGGCGCGGCGCCTGTTCAAACCCGAGCAGTACCGCCCGGTGGATTACCAGAACATCCCCACTGCGGTGTTCAGCCAGCCACCCATCGGTACCGTAGGCTTGACCGAAGAGCAGGCGCTGGAGGCCGGGCACAAGGTGCAGGTATTCGAAAGCCGCTTCCGGGCCATGAAGCTGACCCTGACCGACATTCAGGAAAAGACCCTGATGAAGTTGGTGGTCGATGCCGAGACCGACAAGGTGCTGGGCTGCCACATGGTCGGGCCTGACGCTGGCGAAATCATTCAGGGCCTGGGCATTGCGCTTAAAGCCGGTGCCACCAAGCAGCAGTTCGACGAAACCATCGGCGTGCACCCGACGGCGGCTGAAGAGTTCGTGACCATGCGCACCGTCACCCGCTGATGACGCGGAGCCTGCTGTACAGCCTGTAGACGCAGCCTTGCGCTGCTACGAGGTCCTTGCTGACACCGGAATGTTTCTGTCATTCGGGCCTCGTTGCAGCACAAGGCTGCTTCAGGGGGGGCAAGGCCGGGTCAATACACCCACACCTCGACCCGCCGGTTGCGCAGCCGGCCTTGCTCCAGTTCATTCCCGGCCACTGGCAGTTCATCGCCCATCCCGGTCACCTGCAACACCTCCACGCCACCGCGCGCCAGTTCGCGGCGCACCGCTTGCGCACGTAGGCGGGAGAGCAGGGCTGCGCGCCCAGGGGTTTCCTTGGGGTCGCCGAACCCCACCAGCACTGCCTTGCCCTGCAGCTTCCCGGCCTGGCGCAGGTACTCTGTCACCCGCTGTACGTCGCGCAGGGCCTTGTTATCCAGGCTGGCGCTTCCTTCCTGAAAGCGGAAGTTCACACTCAGCCGCTGCGCCTGCCGGGCCAGGGTACGATAGGGCGGTGGCATGTCGCTTTGGGGGGCGACAGACAGGGCCTTGATCTGCTGCGAAACGAAACCCTGCTGGGCGATGATCGCCTGGCCGGCCGGGCTCTGGGCAAAATCGACCAGGGCCTTGGCCTGGGGCTTGGGGTTGGCCGGCAGGTAAAAGTACAGGCGCCGTGAAAGTGGGTAGTCCTCGCTGGCCACCCGTGCGCGCTCCGGCAGCATGGCCGGCGCGTCGCCCTCGGCCACCGCCAGCACCTTGGCCCCGTGTACGGCGGCCAGGCTGCTGAAACCGATGGCCTGGCGGTCGGTACCCACGCGTGCCGCCAATTCGTCACTGGACTCGAAACGCCTGGCCTTGGCCGAAAGCTCGCCATGCTGAGGTTCCAGCACCAGCGCCTTGAAGGTCTCGAAAGTGCCGGAACGGTCGTCACGGGCATACAGGTGAATGGCCCCGCCAGGTACGCCCAGTTGTTCCCAGCGCTGGATCTGCCCGGAGAAAATTTGCGCCAGTTGCCGGGTGTTCAGTTGGGGTATTGGGTTGTCGGGGTGGACGAAGACTGCGACGCCGTCGAGGCCGATCACGTGTTCGGCGCCGGCTGCGCGAAGGTCGCCCAGCGCCTGCAACTGGCGGACTTCACTGTCGTTGATCGGCCGCGAAGCAGCGGCCAGGTCCGCTTCGCCACGGCCCAGCGCGACAAAGCCGGTGCTCGAGCCGTGGGCGGCAATGTCGATGCGCAAGGGCTGGCCGTGCCCGTCGCGGGCGGTAATCACCCATTCATTGGCGACCTTGCCCGGCTGTTGTTCGATGGCGGTGGCCTGCTGTGCGCGCAATTGCCCCTGTACCAGCGCCGGCAGCAAGGCCGCGCCGATGGTGTTGGAGCCTTGCACGCGCAGGTGCAGGGGCTCAGCCAGGGTCGCGAGTGGTAGCAGGGTGAGCAGCAAGACAAGCAGGCGGAGCATGCCGGGTGACCTGTGGCATAGAGTTGGCCGGCAGATTACGACAGTGGCGTGATGATAATGTGACGGGGCGTACGCCTCCAATAGTGCAGCGCCTGCCAGATCGTGTGCCGCGCGGGCGGTGCTCGATCTGGCAGGCGCTGCAACGCACAAGAGCGTTAATGCGCCCCGGCCGACTTGCTCAGGTCGCTCTCGGCCCATTCGGTATAAATGCAAGCGTCTGCCACTGCCCAACGCACCTTCACGCTGTCGCCCGGCTGCATCGGCATGCCCGCCGCCGACAGTGCCTTCACGGTCAGCTCGGTACCCCCTGCAGTCACCACATGGCAGGTCTGGCTTTCACCCAGGAACAGCACTTCGCCAACCTTGGCAGTGACCTCGTTCCAACCCGCCGGCAGCGGTTCACGCATGGCCTGTTCGGCGCTCAGGGCCACGGCCTTTTCCGGGCGCACCATGATCAGTGCATCCTGCGAGGCGGCCAGCCCCGGGGTCAAGCGAATGGCCACTGGCTGGCCCTCGAAGCTGCCTGCGCCGTTGCTGCTGGCCTTGATCCGCAGGAAGTTGGAATTGCCCAGGAACGATGCGACAAAGGCATTCGGTGGGTTCTGGTACAGGTCGTAACCGGTGCCCAGGCCGACGATCTTGCCGTGGCTGAAAATGGCGATGCGCTGGGACAGGCGCATGGCTTCTTCCTGGTCGTGGGTGACGTAGACGATGGTGATGCCCAGGCGGCGATGCAACTGGCGCAGTTCGTCCTGCAGGTCTTCACGCAGCTTCTTGTCCAGCGCGCCGAGCGGCTCGTCCATCAGCAGGATACGCGGCTCGTACACCAGCGCCCGGGCGATCGCCACGCGCTGCTGCTGGCCGCCCGACATTTGCGAGGGTTTGCGGTGGGCGAACTGTTCCAGTTGCACCAGCTTGAGCATGGCGTCGACGCGCTTGGCGGTTTCGGCAGCGCCGAGTTTGCGAATGGCCAGTGGGAAGGCGATGTTGTCACGCACATTCAGGTGCGGGAACAGCGAATACCGCTGGAACACCATGCCAATGTCACGCTTGTGCGGCGGCACGTTGACCAGCGACTGGCCGTCGACCAGGATCTCGCCGCTGCTCGGTGTTTCGAAGCCGGCCAGCATCGACAGGGTGGTGGACTTGCCCGAGCCGCTGGAACCGAGGAAGGTCAGGAACTCGCCGTCCTGGATCTCCAGGTCGAGGTTGTCCACGGCGGTGAAGTCGCCGTAGTGCTTGTTCAGGCCGCGCAGGCTGACCAGGGTTTTGCCGTGCGCGTTGTCTTTGATCACTGCACTCATTGTTGTTTTCTCCGCGCTCAGGCGTTTTCGGTGCGCCGGCGCAAGGCGGCGGCAATGAACATGACCAGCAACGACAGGCCGATCAGCAAGGTCGAAGCCACGGCGATGACCGGGCTCAGGTCCTGGCGCAAGGTGGTCCACATCTTCACTGGCAGGGTCTGCAGGTCGGGGCTGGCCATCATCACGCTCAGCACCACTTCATCCCAGGACACCAGGAAAGCGAACAGGCCACCGGCGATCATGCCGGGGCGGATGGCCGGGAACGTGACCTTGAAAATCGCCTGCAGGCGCGAGGCACCGCAGATCACCGCGGCATCTTCGATCGACTGGTCGAACAGTTTCAGCGAGTTGATGATCGAGATGATGGTGAACGGCAGGGCGACTATCACGTGGCTGACCACGAAGGCGAACAGCGTGCCGGTGTAACCTAGCTTGAGGAACAGTGCGTATACCGCCACGGCAATGATCACCAGCGGCACGATCATCGGCATGGTAAACAGCCCGTACAGCAGCTCGCGGCCCGGGAAGCGGCCACGCACCAGGGCGAATGCGCTGGGCAGGCCCAGCAGCACAGCGGCGATGGTGGTCAGCACGGCCACCTTCAGGCTGGCCAGTGCGGCGTCCATCCACTCCGGGTTGGAGAAGAACTGGCCGTACCACTTGAAGGTCCAGCCCGGTGGCGGGAACACCAGCCACTGTGACGAGCCGAATGACAGCAACACGATGAACACCACCGGCAGCAGCAGGAAGGCCGCGATGACCCCGGTGGTCAGGTACAGGCCCGTGCGCAGCGGGCGGCCCATGGCATTGGGAGACAGGAGCATGGCGGTTTACCTCGCGTTGCCAACCGGGGATTCCGGCTGCAGCTTCAGGTACAGGTAGAAGAGCACCAGGGTGATCGCCACCAGCAGTGCGGCAGCGGCGCTGGCCAGGCCCCAGTTGAGGAACGACTGCACCTGCTGGATGATGAATTCAGGCAGCATCATGTTCTGCGCGCCCCCCAGCAGTGCCGGGGTGACGTAGTAACCGAGCGACATCACGAACACCATCAGTGCCCCGGAGAACAGCCCCGAGCGGCACAGCGGCAGGAACACCTTCCAGAAGTTGGTCCACGGGCTGGCGCCACAGATCGAACCTGCCTGCAGCACCATCGGGTCGATGGCGTGCATGGTCGCCTGCAGTGGCAGCACGATGAACGGGATCATGATGTAGCTCATGCCGATTACCACGCCGGTGAGGTTGTGCACCATTTCCAGCGGGGCATCGATGATGCCCATGGCCATCAACGCCTTGTTGATCACGCCCGAGCTCTGCAGCAGCACCAGCCACGAGTAGGTGCGCGCCAGCAGGCTGGTCCACATCGACAGCAGCACGATGTTCAACAGCCAACGGCCCCAGCCCTTGGGCACCAGGGTGATCGCCCAGGCCAGCGGGAAGCCCAGCAGCACGCTGATCAGGGTCACCACGCCGGCCACGGAAAAGGTGTTGAACAGCACACGTGCGTAGGCCGAGTTGGCAAACAGCTGCTCGTAGTTACCCAGCCCCGGGGTGGGTTCCAGCACCCCGCGCAGCAGCAGGCCGACCAGCGGGGCGAAGAAGAACACGCCAAGGAACAGCAAGGCGGGCAGCAGGTTGCGGCTGCCTTTCCAGCGCTGGCTCAGGCTTGCGCGGCGCGGGGTGGTGCCCGGGGCGCCGGCACCCGTGGGGGTACCTTGCGCATTGTGCAGGGCGTTGATGGCGACTTTCATTTGACCAACCACTCATTCCAGCGGGCCGCGATGGCTTGACCGTTCTTGGCCCAGTAGGCGAAGTCGAGGGTGACCTGGTCCTGGGCGTAGGCAGTTGGCAGGTTTGGCGCGAGGTCTTTGTCCAGTTTGGCCACGCTGTCGACGTTGACCGGCGCGTAGGCGGTCTTGTTGGCGAATTCGGCCTGGCCCTCGGCGCTGCTGGCGTTGGCCAGGAATTTCATGGCCGCTTCCTTGTTCTTGGCGCCTTTGGGGATGACCAGGAAGTCGGCCATGACCAGGTTCTGCTTCCAGCTCACGCCCACCGGTGCACCGTCTTGCTGCAGGGCGTAGACACGGCCATTCCAGAACTGGCCGAGCGAGGCTTCACCCGAGGCCAGCAACTGCTGCGACTGGGCGCCACCGCCCCACCAGACGATGTCTTTCTTGATGGTGTCGAGCTTCTTGAAGGCGCGGTCCAGGTCCAGCGGGTACAGCTTGTCAGGGGCTACGCCGTCGGCCAGCAGGGCCAGTTCCAGCACGCCGGGGCTGGGCCATTTGTACAGGGCTCGCTTGCCGGGGTAGGCCTTGGTGTCGAACAGCGCGGTCCAGTCCACCGGCTTGTTGGCCCCGAGCTTGCCTTCGTTGTAGCCGAGCACGAAGGAGAAGAAGAATGAACCGACGCCATGGTCGGAGACGAAGCGTGGGTCGATCTTGTCGCGCTTGATCTGGTTGAAGTCGAGGGGTTCGAGCAGGCCTTCGCTGGCGGCACGCAGGGCAAAGTCGGCTTCGACGTCGACCACGTCCCACTGCACGTTACCGCTCTCGACCATGGCCTTGAGCTTGCCGTAGTCGGTGGGTCCGTCCTGCACGACCTTGATGTTCGTGGCTTTGGTGAACGGTACTGCCCACGCTTCTTTCTGGGCGTCCTGGGTCGTACCGCCCCAGCTGACGAAGTTGAGGCTGTCGGCGGCCTGGGCGGCCTGACATGCCAGGGTCAGCAGGCTGGCAGACAGCACTGCGGTTACACGTTTGCTTAACAGCATGGTTACGCCCTCGTTGCTTTTGTTATTCGAGGCGGGGCTTTTGGTGCGCCCGCCAACAGTGTTCGGGGAGCAGCTAAAACAAAGTGTTCTGGTGGCCGTTTTTAATTGTAGGTGCCGGCCTGTAGATTCAAGGTCTACGGGATATCATATTATGGTATTCCAAGATTTTGGCAAGAGGTATGGGGCGACCGGCCATCACTCCGCCCTGTCAA